>NZ_JACSOE010000155.1:0-4421 GCF_014349115.1 Alteromonas sp. BZK5
AAAAAATACCCAAGGATAATGTTCCCGTACTGGCTATTCTCGAAAATTCTATTGTCTTGTTCCGATACTTAAAGACAATATATTGGTCGTCTGATGCTCCCTGTACGTCGAGATTGCAATTTACACCCACTTCATTCAAAAATTTTTCGAATTCTTGGACTTTTCCTTTTCCTATTATTTCGTCTGAAAGTTTACTTGAGCTAATCCGTTGCCCTTGATATTCAGTTCGATTGAGGCTTCGAAAGAACACCATGCCGCCTACAAATTCAATAAACTTATCAAAAATATAGTTAAGTCTAGTCTCATCTAGCACAGACATACTGAGATAACGAATGATGGAGATATCAGCTCTGGATATGTCAGTTTTCAGATTTTCACTACCATCTAAATCAAAGAAAGCTTTATGACCTTCGTCTCTGTTTATTTCCGCAACTAGTTGCTTGTCTATATGGAGTGATTCATACACAAGGCTCAAATCGTCAGTTTTCCCATAGCGATATACCACCTCATGTCCTTCGATCTCAAACTCATACTCAAAGTTTGCGTGTTGCTCATCCGTATCCGCATTGAGAAAGTTATCTTTCAATGTATTTATTTGCACGGTTGAATCAGGTATGACGTGTGAAACGATATCTAATATCGCTAAACCGACATTTGATTTCCCACTCCCGTTCTCACCATAGATGACACTATGGTTTACAGTGCCGTTTTTGAGAGCATGTGTATTAAATTCATACTTGTTAGTGCTTCGCAGATCGAATTCTAGTTTGTCTTTAAAATTCCTAAATCCTTGCACCGAAAAATAAGTAAGCATCGTAGTCTCCAATATTCTGTGTCAAGATAGCACAGCTTTATCGTGCCGTAAAAAAATTACGGTACAGTTTTTATCTTTTGAATTTTAGTTGTTTCATAAGTCGCCCTACGATATTTACTCTCCTTCTTGGCCTCAACAGAAGTAGAACTTGAAGAAAGGAAGAGGGAGTTTAAGCGCCGATTCATGAGCAGTTAAATATGTATCTGCTTTACAACCGTCTCAAAATAAACCACACTGGACTAAAGTATAGAAAAGTACACAGGGACGATGCTCGACTCTATCAGCTTTGCTCAAAAACAACGCCTTGCCTACATCGACTTTTGCCTGTTATTCAAAGGTGCGATTTATCGTCAGGACTTAATTAATCGTTTTCAGGTCGGCTTATCGGCAGGCTCACGCGATTTCGGCATTTACAAAGAGCTTGCGCCGGATAACCTGTCTTACGATTCGCGAGAAAAGCGATACTTCCAGACACCCCAGTTCAAGCCTGTTTTTGAACACGACGCAAGACGCACCTTAAATAAACTCGCCAACGATATCTCCGACGGGTTTGATGCAATAGGCGATATTCATTTCCCAGTAGAAGCACCGTCTAGTCTGAATGTACCGGACATCTTTATAGTTGCGCGCCTTGTTCAGGCCATTCTTAATAACAAAGCGGTTAGCGTTATCTACACGTCACTTTCTAGCGGTTCGAATGCCAGAGAGCTTGTACCGCACTCCATAGTCGACAATGGCCTACGCTGGCACGTTCGTGCGTTTGATCGTAAGAGTCAAAGCTTCCGAGACTTCGTGTTAACTCGCATTAGTAAAGTAACAATTAAAGACACGCCTAATGACGATGAAAGCGCCCAAGCAGATACAGAATGGCAGCGCCTTATTCCGCTTCAGCTTGTGCCGCACCCCAAGAATGTTGAACATCCTACCGCAATAGAAATGGACTACGGCATGGACAACAAGCAATTGCTTATCGAGGTGCGAGCGGCAATGGCTGGTTACCTATTAAGACGTTGGAATGTGGACTGTACCGAGCTGGGTACGTTGAAAGGTCCAGAATATCAACTTTGGCTTCAAAACCGTTTTACGCTCAACAATGTGCAAAACTTGGCTATTGCACCGGGGTATCAAGCTAAAGGAAGCGGAGGTGGTAATTGATCCTTCATTGCACCAAAAAGCTTTATGCAAAGCTACCTGAAAAGGTGAAAGCTGCAGAGCAACCCGCGACAGCTATAGGCATTCAGGCGCAGTGGCTAAACTGGCACGCAAACCTCATCACTATTCAGCGCAGACAGTGTATCATCGCGGTGCATGATGCCACACGTTTTACCTTATTCATTCCATGCTTAACCAAGAAAGACTTCGCAAACCTTGATTGGCATTTTAACGATGTGTTTATTAACACCTTGTTGAAAAGTGATATGCCGCCTGAGTTCGTAAATGCCGCTGCGACGAACTACCAACCACTTACGTTCGATACAAACTGCAATCGCTCGGTACAAGGTACGATGAATCAGGTCGCTCAGGAAATTGATTATGGGTTGTATTACAAGAGTAAGTCGGTAGCGGATATCAGTCCATACCGATACAGCGCAGATTTAAGCCATAGGCCTTGTGGCGTAAAAGGTCAGAGAGATTACATATGGCCAGATATAGAAATGGCCCAGCTTCTAAAAACATTTACACAACAGTCTCCAAAAAAAGAATTTAAGCTCCATTAGGAAAGATGTAGCAAGGAATAAGAAACAATGGTTGAACAACATAAGAAAGCATTAGAAAAACAACTCTGGAATATTGCCAACGCGCTTCGGGGCAATATGAGCGCCGATGAGTTTCGCGACTACATACTTGGTTTTATTTTCTATAAGTACCTCTCTGAACGAATGGATATCTATGCCGACGAACTTCTCAAAGAGGACTGCATTAAATTTGATGAAATTGACGAAAATGCACAACAGGGTAAAGAGTATCTGGATGCCATTCACGAAGAAGCGATCGATCACTTAGGCTATTTCCTAAAGCCCAGTGAGCTTTTCCACGTGCTGGCTGAAAAAGGTAAAAACGGCGAGTTCATTTTAGAGCAGCTTACTGAAGTGCTGAACCATATTGAGCAAAGCACTATGGGTACGGCGGCTGAGGATGATTTCAATGGTTTGTTTGATGACCTCGACTTAACCTCAAACAAGCTCGGTAAAACAGAGAAAGCTAAAAATGAGCTGATCTCTAAGATACTGGTTCATCTCGACGATATCGACTTTCTGCATCATGAAACGGAAATTGATGTACTGGGCGATGCTTATGAATACCTGATTGGTCAGTTTGCATCAGGTGCAGGTAAAAAAGCGGGCGAGTTTTATACACCGCCCATGGTGTCAAAACTTCTGGCGAAACTGGTCACCCAAGGGAAAGACAAACTTCGCAGCGTGTACGATCCAACTTGTGGTTCAGGCTCTTTGCTTTTGCGAGTGGCAAAAGAAGTGAAAGACGTTGGACACTTTTACGGACAGGAGCAAAACCCCAGCACCTACAACCTCGCTAGAATGAATATGATTTTGCATGGTGTGCACTATCGTCGATTTGATATTCAGCAGGACGACACACTAGAGCAACCGCATCACTTAGAGCATAAGTTCGAAGCAGTAGTTGCTAATCCTCCGTTCTCGGCCAAATGGAGTGCTTCACAAGGCTTTTTAACTGATGAACGTTTTCAGGACTACGGTAAGCTTGCACCTGCATCAAAGGCTGACTTTGCTTTTGTGCAACATATGATTCATCAGTTGGATGATAACGGTACGATGGCAGTAGTTTTGCCGCACGGTGTGCTCTTCAGAGGTGCTGCGGAAGGCCACATTCGTAAACATCTGATCAAGGAAAAGAATTATCTTGATGCGGTTATTGGACTGCCTGCGAATATTTTTTATGGCACTAATATACCCACATGTATTCTCTTAATTAAGAAAAATCGAACTAATCAAGACAACATTTTATTCATTGATGGTAGTCAACACTTCGGTAAAGCAGTAAATCAAAATTATTTAAGAGAAGAAGACGTCGAGCGGATATTAAATGCTATCTCGTCGAGGAAGACTGAAGATAAGTATTCGTATGTCGCATCAATAAGCGAAGTTGAAGAAGAAAACGATTTCAATCTGAATATCCCAAGGTATGTAGATACGTTTCAAGAAGACGCACCTATTGACCTAGAAGTAATCAGTCAACGCATCAGAGAAATTGAAAAATCTTTGAAAACAACAGATTCAGAAATTGAGGTCTTTTGCAACGAGCTAGCTATAGATTCCCCGATAGGTAAGGACTGAAATGGAAATTGTCACTCCAAAAATCAGATTTCCCAGCTTCCTAGACAGCTATAAAACTAGACGCGTTGAGAACATCCTTTCAAGAGTTACCAAACCCGTCGAGCTGGAAGATGACAAAGATTACTTTGAAATCGGTGTTCGTGCATGGGGTAAAGGGATTTTTCACAAAGAAAGAACAAGCAAAAAGGAAATTGGTAACAAGCGAGTTTTTTGGGTTCAACCGGACCTGTTTATTGTGAACATTGTCTTTGCTTGGGAGCAAGCTATCGCTAAGACAACACAAGATGAGGCGG
>NZ_JACSOE010000156.1:0-4319 GCF_014349115.1 Alteromonas sp. BZK5
GGAGCGGTAGTTCAGTTGGTTAGAATACCGGCCTGTCACGCCGGGGGTCGCGGGTTCGAGTCCCGTCCGCTCCGCCATTTAGTTATACAGCGCAATCTCGATTATGTGGAGCGGTAGTTCAGTTGGTTAGAATACCGGCCTGTCACGCCGGGGGTCGCGGGTTCGAGTCCCGTCCGCTCCGCCATTAATCGAATAAAGCGCGCTTCCCATTATGCGGAGCGGTAGTTCAGTTGGTTAGAATACCGGCCTGTCACGCCGGGGGTCGCGGGTTCGAGTCCCGTCCGCTCCGCCATTAATGATAAGCTTTTCTTCTTAGATAATTCCCCCTTCTGGGGACACTTAAAAAGTTCTTTTTTACTCTGCAGTTAAAATTGCTGTTCTCGCTATCGCACTTTATTTATTCTTACCCTCTTGTCAGTTAGCCATTCAAGAAATTGCTCCATTTCCCAATTGCACAATGTGACACTAGAAACATTATTCCTCTTCGATTAATAGTCTTCTATAAAGTAAAAAAACACCCAACAAACAGTAACATGCCCTAAAGTCGTAGTGTCTTTTTTTTAATTTGTACTAAAGTTAGGTCGTTCACGCTAAAAAACACGGAAATTATGAATAAAAGCGACCAAAAACAGTACTTTCTTGCTGATAATTTAAAAGCAATTGGGGTGTCATTGCTAAGCGTAGTGGGTGTGACCCTATTACTCGCTATCGTTATGTTTGTGTTTATTCGAGAACAAGAGGAGAGTCGCGCTACAGAAATACTAGATAATGTGCGCGTAGTATTTAGAGATGCTGAGATCACGCTCGATTACCTAAATGCGCTGCCGTATCAAACCTGTGGAATGGATAACTTAGCGGAAATGCGAAAAACCTTGTTTCGCTCTCGATTTGTAAAAGAGATAGGTTTTTATCAAAATAACGAGCTATTGTGCAGTACTTATTTGGACATTCTAGAAGAGCCCATGAAAGAGGTTAAGCCTGATTTTTATACTCAGCTTGGCGACGCTTTTTGGATTAATACTCCTCTTCAGCTTTTCGATAAACAAGCTACTGGTACTATAGTACAGCGCGGACGTTACAACGCAGTATTGGATATGGATAGTGTCATTGGTTACAGCTACACGCAAGATTGGCAACTGTTCTACAATGGCGATCAGTTTTATCATATGGCAGGTAATCCTAGCCTTGTCGGTTCTACCCTCAGCGAAGATGACATGGACGCACACACTGGCTATTTTTCCTTACAATTTATCCAGTGTGATGAACGCTACAATCATACCTGCCTAAAAGTGAAATCTGATCACGGTCGCGTATTAGATTTGCACATGGGCAAGCTGGTGTTGTTCGTGTTTGCTATGATAATGACAGCAGCGTTGACGCATATGCTTACCTTTAACTATTTAAGACGACGACGTTCACTTGAGTCTCGCGTCAGTAAAGGGCTAAAAGAACATAAGTTCTATTGCTTGTACCAACCTTTTGTAAATTTGGAATCGGGAAAGGTCATTGGGTGCGAAGTATTGAGTCGATTTGAGGATGAATTTGGGCCGATTTACCCTGACAAATTTATTCCTCAGGTAAAAGAGCAGGATATGACCTGGGAATTTACGGTTGATATGATTACCACCGCCATGAGAGAACTCAACGAAAACCCAGAGATCCCCGAAGGCTTTAAGGTATCGTTTAATCTATTCCCCTTCGATTTTACCCGCGAAGGTTGTTTGGACCTAGACTTTGTACTAGATATGAACGTAAAGAACTTCAAGTTAGTTTTAGAGATCACTGAAGATGAGCAAATCGCCACTCATAGCGCGGTGAAGCATATTAAGTCGCTGAAGAGCAAAGGCTTCTTATTTGCAATTGACGACTTTGGAGTGGGTTATTCAAATTTAAGCCAGCTTAAAACGCTAAACTGTGATTACCTTAAAATTGACCGCAGCTTTGTTATGGATATGGAAGATAACAGCATTCGTTCATCGCTCATCCCTCACATTGTGAGCATTGCCGAAGGACTTAATATTGATTTAATTGCAGAAGGGGTCGAAAACATTGATCAATGCAATGAACTGAAAGGATTAACCATCGGCTTTGGTCAAGGGTGGTTATTTGGCAAGCCACAGTTGGTGGATGCGTTGGCCAAAAGCGTTCAAGGCATACAATAATACGGATTGATATTTACATTTTAGCGCTGTTATTTTTCAGTTGGTGTTGGTAGCGTTTAACGCTACCATTCACCGTCTGGAAATTAAAGAAGAATACTCGCATGCAGGACGTGCTAATTTGCCGCAATATTAATAAAACCTATCAAGATGGCAGTAATGCTACCCCCGTTTTACACGATGTCTCTCTTTCAATAAAAGCTGGCGAACATGTTGCTATTTTAGGTAGCTCCGGCTCAGGTAAAAGCACCCTTTTACATATTCTTGGAGGGTTGGATAAACCTTCTAGCGGCGAAGTCGAATTCAATGGAAAATCACTCGGTCAATTATCTGGAAATGCATTAGCAAAGCTTCGCAATGACGAAATGGGCTTTATCTATCAATTTCATCATTTGCTCGGTGAATTCACAGCGTTAGAAAATGTAGCAATGCCGCTAAGAATTAGAGGGCTCTCGACCAAATTGGCCCACGGCAAGGCTCGTGAAATGTTAGATGAAGTTGGGCTTTCTCACCGCGTCGACCATTTACCATCGACCATGTCAGGCGGTGAACGACAGCGTGTGGCAATAGCACGAGCTTTAGTTACCGAGCCATCAGTGGTGCTGGCCGACGAACCTACAGGAAATCTTGATGACTCGACGGGTGAGCAAATTTATAAACTGCTTACTAGCTTAAGTGATAAAAAAGGGACAGCGTTTGTCGTCGTTACCCACGATATTACCTTGGCTAGGAAAATGGACAGGGTGCTGAAGATAAAGGACGGCAGATTAGCGAGCGATACGTTGTTCAAGGAGAGCCAAGATGCTCGCCTTTGAATTGGCCCAACGCTTCAGAAAAACACGTTCAGAACAGCGTTTCATCTCTTTTATTTCGATGTCATCCACCATTGGGATTGCCCTTGGTTGCTTTGTACTAATTGTGTTGCTAAGCGTAATGAACGGATTTGAAAAAGAGCTTACAAGTCGTATTTTGAGTGTGGTTCCTCATGGTGAATTATATAGCAAAAGCGAAAGCGGAATAGAAAATTTAGACGCGCAGCTCTATCGTTTGTCTCAAGATAGCCGTATTGCCTCTGTCACGCCATACACAGGGATAACCGGAATGTTGCAGTCAAAGGGGGAGTTGAAGGCAATTAGCGTTACTGGTATTCCGGTTAACAGTGTTAGCGACAAATATGCTGAAAGAGTCACAAGTGAGGATTGGCAACGTTTTTCGACGCAGAAAAATGGTCTCATTGTAGGAAAGGGTATTTTCGCTTCCATGGACCTTAATATTGGTGACATTGTTCAAATACTCATTCCCCAAACAACTCAGGATCTAACCTTCAAAGCCCCACGTTCAATTACGCTTTCTATTTCTGGAGTGCTATCTGTTGGCGGTGAACTCGATAACCAGCTGGGTTTAATGCACTTGGAAACAGCGTCTGAAGCTATTGGTATTTCATCTAAGTCACAAGGAATTCAGTTTACACTTAACGACCCATTTTCATCTTACGACACGATGCGAGATATAGGTTACAGCTACCCACAGGGTGTTTACATGTCTGACTGGACACGTACCCAGGGCCACTTATATAACGATATTCAGCTAGTTAGAGCTGTGGTGTATATCGCCTTGACGCTGGTCATTGCCGTTGCTTGTTTTAACATTGTGTCGTCACTGGTTATGGCGGTTAGAGACAAACAGGCTGCCATCGCAATATTAAAAACCATGGGAGCGACGGATCGTTTAATTCGCAATACCTTCGTGTTACAGGGCGTTATCAATGGCGTTATAGGCATTACTGTAGGTGTGGTTTTAGCGCTACTGGTAGCACCTAACCTCTCTGAGATTGTTCGCTTTATTGAGGTGGCGATAGGCATAGAAATTCTATCAGGCGATATATATTTCATCGATTTCCTACCATCTGATCTACATTGGCAAGACGTTGTAGTAACCGTGGTTGTTGCTATGTTCTTGAGTGTGGGCGCTACTATTTATCCAGCGCAAAAGGCAGCCAAAGTATCACCTTCATCAGCGCTTCACTAACTTTAAGCTCAATAGGGTAAGTAATACCAGTCAGCATAGATCATTACCCACTCAGCGAGAGTTAAAATGTTCGTAATCGCGGCGTGTTACCGCAGGTATAGTGGTTCTACATCAAGGTGACACAACAAAGAG
>NZ_JACSOE010000157.1:0-4196 GCF_014349115.1 Alteromonas sp. BZK5
GTATCTAGATTACAGAAGTCCAAATCAATATGAGGCGGACATGAAGAAATTGAAAAAAGTAGCTTAACTGGGTTGGTCAATTTTGGTTGACCACGTCAATTTGAAGTAGAATAATTACTGATGTTGGTGATTATATTGGTTACCTAAAAAGGCTGCGACACTAATTTAAGTTCACTACGTATCGACATATGTTGTTTAAGTTGACGGCTCTGTGCTTGCAGCCTAGGTTAGTTTAATCAGCATCGCCAAAAGCTAAATAAGCCACTGAGTTTATATTGAGGTGTGAGCAAGTATTTAAGTTCAGAATCCAACCATTAATTTAGCGAGGCTGATAATTTTAGGACAAGAGTATGAGCAAAAAAAGTTTGATATCACAGGCCTCCACCGCATTGTGCCTCTATCAGCTAGATAATAATGAGTCTGGCAATAATGAAGCACTCTCCCCCGGGAGTATTTTCCAAATGGATATTGCCGTTTCGCATTCTATGCCGTTGCCAGTTGAGATATTAGATTCGCAGGTTTCGGTGAAAATACCTGCAGAGCTTTTTGATGTGTTAGCGCGAGATTGGTGTGAAAAACGTGAACTAATCACAAACAAGTACACGCTAGAAGATATTCTTAGCCAAAACGATTTTAAGTGGCCAATAGGCGAAAAAGTACTCATTGATGAAGTAGCTGATGACTCTGTACTAAGTGAAAAAGCCATTGAGCATGATCAGCAAACAGGGGGAGCTGAAGCTCTTCAATATCAGAGTATATTTGCTGCCATTTCTGACGACGAAAATGCGGTAAAGACTATGCAAAAAAGCAGTGATGCTCTCTTAAAATTGCGAGAAATGGGACAGCAACTTCAAAGTGAATTTCCAATATTAAGCATTATAAATAACGAAGAAGAGCACCAAAAAGCTTTAGATATCATGGAACTTTTGTTAGAGGACTACGATAGCAACCTTTTGCTTATAGATGCACTTAGCTGTGCTATCACTCGATATGAACGATGAGAGCAGTTTACGCTATACAATTTAAAACAAGTTGACAAGGCAGAGTGTTCGCAGAAAAGGGCATCTTGTAAACTTAATAAAGCCACTTACGATGATACGCTGACACATCGAACAATGTGGAGCAATAAAAGCGACGGCACCTTGAGTGACTTAGATATCACTGATGCAAGGGCATAAAAAAACTGAATTATGAGTCACTATTTTAGCGACTTTATCTGCTATTTTTGATAGAATAAACCCTGTTTCCTCAAGGCTTTAAAGGCGATTTTACTGTGACTTCTTCAACGAATTATTTAGCTGAAATTGAGCAACTTCGCACTCAATTAACAGAGAAGGAATCACAGCTTCAATCTCAGTCAAACAAATTGCGCGTGCTCTCGTCTCGAGTTGACATTCTGGAAGAAGTCGTTCGCCACCTCAAAATCACGCGCTTCATGCCAAGCTCAGAAAAACCAACGTTAACCAGTTTTTGCAGTTCGATGAAGCGGAACTGTGCACTGCCCCTGAGCTTGAACAACACGAGAAAGACCAAGATAAAAAAACGGTCAAGAGAGCAGCAAAAAGCCTCGTGGCCGCAAACCTCTGTCGTCTGGCCTACCGCGTGAGCAAATCTTCCTTTACCTAACGGATGAAGAGAAGACTGGTGCGAAAAGTACCTTCTTCGCCAAAGTAAAAGAAGAGCTTGATATCGTGCCAGCAAAAATCCGGGGGTTGGAGTACATGCAAGAAAAGGCGGTGTTCGAGAGCATCGATGGTTAATCCATGGCGGCGGCTGCGCTGCCTAAACATCCGCTGCCAGGCTCTTTAGGCAGTACTGGTCTGATATCGCATGTCCTTACCGCCAAATATGTCGATGGTCTTCCGCTGTATCGCATCGAAAAGATGCTCAACCGTTACGGGGCTACATCTCACGGGCGACGCTGGCGAACTACGTCATCAAGTCCGCCAAGGTGTTTCAACCACTGATGAATTTGCTACGAGAGTACCAAAACAGTGGCGACATCGTCGCGATGGATGAAACCCGCATTCAGGTGTTGAAAGAGCCGAATAAAGCGGTCACTTCCGACAAATACATGTGGGTGTCACTGGGTGGGCCAGAAGAGCAGAGAAGTGTTCTGTTCCACTATGACTCGTCACGCAGCGGTGAAGTACCGATAAACTTGCTTGACGGCTTTAAAGGTTACCTGCAAACCGATGGTTATGCGGGGTACAATGCTGTGTGTGAGAAATACGGACTGACTCATGTGGGTTGCATGGACCATGCTCGTCGCAAGTTCGTGGAAGCGCAAAAAGCGCAACCTAAGGGTAAAAAAACGAAAATCAGTAAAGCGGACATCGTCCTTGGCATCATAAATAAACTGTATCGTGTGGAGCGCCAACTCAATACTTTTAAAGAGCAACAGTACGCAATGACAGCGGAAGATATCGTGGCCTACCGACAAGAGCACAGTGTTCCGCTATTGAATGAGCTGAAAGCTTTCTTAGAAAACAATCTCAGCAAGATCCCTAAAAATAGCTTAACGCACACGGCGATAAAGTATACGCTGAACCAATGGTCGAGGCTTGTGGTTTACTGTGGCGACAGCAAGTTTCGTATCAGTAATATTTTGGCTGAGAATGCGATCCGTCCGTTCGTGATTGGCAGAAAAGCATGGTTGTTCGCCGATACCCCGCAAGGGGCAAATGCGAGTGCGCCTGCTATGGCTTGGTGGAAACCGCGAAACTCAATGGTCTCGAGTCATACCAATACTTACATACCCTTCTTACTCAGTTACCATACGCAGAAACCGTTGAGCAAATCGAGGCGCTGCTACCTTGGTACATCAAAAACGATTAAATCACCATCATTATCCGCTCATGACCTTTTGAGTATTGAGCTGATACAAAAAACAGGTGATATTATACCGCAATTGCACTGCCATTTCTTAAGTTAATGGAATTGACTTAATGGTGACTTGTCTCGCGAGACTTGGACGTTAGTAGAATTAGAATGAATATCAAACTAGAAAACCCTAAAGACATTTACGACAAAATCAATATTGAATTGTTAAAGCTAGTCACTAGCTTATCCTTAGAGTCATCAGATGAATCACTCAACAAAGCACAAGAGGATGCACGCGATAAAATTGTTGGTCTTCAAGTTGAGTTAAAAAACAGACTGGAAGAACTTGAGCGAAACTCGGAGTGGAATACGTTTACAATTGCATTTTATGGTGAAACAGGTGCAGGTAAATCTACACTGGTTGAAACGTTGCGCATACTTTTAAACGAGCCTACAAAGCTTGAAAAGCGTAACGCATTCCGAAAACTCAAACATTCTTATGATCAGGCTATTTGTCAATTACCAGAGATAGAAGAAAAACTATCTACATTAGATAAAGATTTAGAGCAGATAAATGAGCAACTGAATTCGCTGTCCGAGCAATATCAAAGAGAAGAAAGTCAGTTGGAGCAGGAGTTTGAAGTATCAGAAAGAATACTCTGCACTGAACTTCAAAAAGCTGAAGAAGCGGCACAAGCTCGAAAAAGCGAACTTTCAACCCTTAAGGACAAAGTTGCCGAGTTACAGCGGTCAATAGTTCAAAAAAAGGCACAAGCATCACTGTGGCAAAAAATCGTAAATGTTTTCAAAAAACTACCAGAAGAGGACGAGTTTTTAACAGCTATCTCAAGTCTTCCAAAACTTGAAGATATAAGTGCCGCTGAGGAAGCAAAGATAGCCGCTGCACAAAACAGGCTGAGTGAGACACGATCGTTACGCGAAGAAAGGCACGCTGATTTTATAAAAAAGTTTGATGTTCCTATAAAGGCTTTGGAGCGTGAGAAAGGTCTAGTTGAACAAACCAAGAGCCTAGCAAGTCAACAACTTGAATCTGCTTCGAAACAAGTTTCTGCTTTAGAACTAGAGCTGAATAGTTGTGCAGACGGTGAAATTATTGGTGATGGTCGAGCGGACTTTACTCGTAAAACGTTAAGTTACTGCTTTGATATTGAACAGTGTGAATTTAATCTACTTGACGTGCCTGGCATAGAAGGTAAGGAAGGTCTTGTAGCTACTGAAATTGAAAAAGCGGTACAAAGTGCACACGCTGTTTTTTACGTAACGAATAAAGCCGCTCGACCGCAAACTGGCGATTCAGAACGACAAGGCACATTAGAAAAAATTAAAAAGCATTTAGGTACACAGACTGAAGT
>NZ_JACSOE010000158.1:0-4158 GCF_014349115.1 Alteromonas sp. BZK5
CAGTTAAGTCAACGAGTATTCAGTCTGTAAGCTCAATAGAGGAATTAAAGAGCTTAGTTAACCCAAGTGATGAGATGTTTGGCAAAGTAGAGGTCTTAATTTTTAAGCTTGCAGTCTGTTTAGAACACAGTCATAAGTCTGATACGTCCTCAAAAAAAGCAATTATTTATATTGATGATGAGCCAGTGAATGTTCTTGTCGAGTCCTCTGGTAATAATGTTATCGCTAAAGTGAGAGATATGCGTTATTACGTAGCAATATTGAGATTATGCCTCGATGCTATGAAAAGGCGGTATGCCCAATATTTAGATGGGGCGATTGAACTCGCTACTGTTCTAAAACCAGAATTTGTTATCGCCGAAACTGATATTCTACGCTCAATGAATTTAGATACAGGTACTACTTCAAGAAAGCATGCTCATAATGCCATGATGCGTTTAGATGCGACGACCTATAAAGTACTCTCAGCACCGAAAGCATTCATGGATGAATTTAAAATCAAAGAATATTTTGCGAAAGTCTCACACTTTGACGTTCGGAACTATGCTAAGACTATTGATGACAGAGTGGCTTATCAAATCGAACTGAGTAACTCACAAATTCAAAGTCTTTTTGAAGAATGCAAAAACCAAGATTCCTCTCTTCTTCTTCAAGTAGATCACCGCATTTATAATGAACGCAATCCTTTAGCTTTCATTTTTACTTTCTTTTCATCGAGCATGAAATTGGGCTCTATTAATCGATATACGTTCCAAAGCTTAAAGGACAATATCGCTCCTAACATGCAACTCAGAGAGTTTAAGATTCAACTATCTGCTCTTTTATTTAAACACCGACTGGAGCAGCGGGATGATAGTGGAAATAAAATTGATTACATAGAATGGACAGCCGACAAGAAAGTGATAAAAATAATCAATGCGAAATTTAATGGTATAGAAGTTTCTATCCCTGATGGCGAGACGATTTTCGTTCAACGAGATACAAATTACGAGCGCATGACAATGAATAAAAGGATATCAAGCCGGCGTATAAATAATCGTATCTCACCTCAATCTCAAGCGGCCTGTGTATCTAAAAATGACGAATAATATTGGCTGGTGCTAAATAAATAGCTGATTGTAAGGATAAAATATATAAAAAGAGAGAGTTATTAGATACATGCCAATCTTGTAATTGAATAATTAAAACTCGTAATTCATCCCTTCAAATACTTTTTTAGCCTTTACACATACTAAAATATTTCTCGCCTCGTCTTTGACTAGCAAACCATCTCGTTTTATTTCGCAGTCTTTCAACTTAGCTAAAACGTAGTGTCTTTGTGCAGCACAATGCTGAGTTGCAAAGAGGTTTGAGTTATTTTCAACGCAAGGGGAGGGGAGTAACCGAAACATTTGTTCCTCAAGGTATGTTTCTTGACTACCAAAAGAAAGAGCTGAATAAAACATAGTTAAAGGTAACATGATTGCGCCCACTAATACTTTCATAAGATAACTCCAACTCAATTAAGACCATTGCAGGTTAATACATCTTAAAAACCGCACTACTTCTCAATGTGTTAAATAAACAATTAATACAATGTAAAAGACCAATTATTTAGCGACATTTCTATGCTTTTCGTTGAACCTGTTTTTTTATTTGTATTTTTACCTTTGGTAATGTTGGCAGAACGGATCTCGCGTAATACTGGAGTTACGACTCGTTCAACACTTCTTGTGACGTCAGGAATTCTTTTCTATGCAGCCTGGTCATGGAAATACTTATGTTTATTACTTATAGCAATTGTTTGTAACTTCGGGATTAGTAAGCTCATTCATCATGATGTCGTCAAAGGAAATGTTAATCAGGCGAAGTTATTACTGTGTGTAGCAGTGGTGGGTAATCTCTCTTTGTTAGCAATTTTTAAGTATTTAGATTTTTTTCTAATTTCATTTGGCTTCAATTCAACACTAAATTTAATACTGCCGTTGGCGATATCTTTTTATACATTTCAACAGGTTGCATACATAGTTGATGTTTATAGACAAGAAATAAAACCACCAGCACTGATGAAGTATTGTTCATTTATATTGTTTTTTCCGCAACTGGTTGCTGGACCTATTGTTAACTTCAAGGATGTTAGTCGAGATCTAAGCCAATTTGAAAAAAGCCGCAATCTTGTCCGGTATGATCTTGCAATCCCCTACATATTAATTGGATTAGGAAAAAAGTTACTCATTGCTGACCCATTGGGTGTTTTCTTGGCACAGCAACAGCTTGTAATGAGCATTGGTGAAACTACGCCATTGTTGAGTATATTGACTATCTTGGCGTACGGTCTGCAACTTTACTTTGATTTTAGTGCTTATGGAGATTTAGCACTTGGTTTAGGGTTTGCTTTAGGAATTAGGCTACCAATTAATTTTGATTCGCCCTATAAGTCAGTAAACATTGCTGAATTTTGGCGTAAATGGCACATCACGCTTGGACGATTCCTCAGAGACTATTTATATATTCCTCTTGGTGGTTCACGAGGTTCCCTTAAACGAACCCTGCTTAATCTAATTACGGTTATGTTGTTAGGTGGGTTATGGCACGGTGCTGCGTGGGGTTATGTGTTATGGGGTGCATTACATGGCTTTGCTTTAACGCTTTATCAGTTATACAAGCACTTTATACGTAACCTAATTCACAAACACATCAAGTTCACGAATAAACCCCTTTGGCTAACTCAAACTTCAAATGGTTTGTCCAATGTCTTAACAGTAAGCTTTGTATTTTTAGCTTGGGTTCCTTTTTATACTGAAGGTGTCAGTGATGCCCTGATGATTTGGTCATCAATTTTTTCATACGATGGCAATGTCATTGTGAACGCAAATGCGCTTTATGAACTATATGGCATTGAAATTGGGGAATTGTTATTAAATATCACGTTGGGCTTTACATTAGTATTTTTTACTCCGACGTCTCATGAACTTGTAAGCTACTCAGTAAGACAATGGAAAAGTATGGAAGGAAGTTTTTTTTACTCCGTTCTTAGACATCCTCTAATGTTAGCTATCTATACGCCCATAGTTATGATTGCTGGAAAGTCATTAATTGTTGGCCCCGTTGCTGCCTTTTTGTATTTTCAATTTTAGGGTGCCGTTATGGATGTAATAAAAGAAAACTTCTCGAGCTTTTTTCAGGAAAATAAAATTAGGTTAAGCGTAATATTAGTGAGCTTTTTACTGAGCATTTGCGGATACACAATAGCTACACTGCGCTTTGAAGGTGAGTACATTCACCGTCACCAGTGGATTACGACGTTTGCTGATTATAAAAAGCAATTAAGAGAAAGTGCTTACCCAACAACCCCTGTTTTGTTGATTGCCGGCGACTCAACACCGCTATTTGGTGTTGATGCAAAAACGTTATCAGAGAAGCTGAATAAGCCTGTCATAAACTATGGTTTAGGTGCCGCATCTGGGTTATCGACAATTCTAAACGAAACGTTTTATTCTGTCAGAAGTGGAGATGAAGTTATATTAATCGTTTCAGACCGACTTTTAGCAGAAAATTCAGAGCTTTATCTCAACCAAGCGTTAGTCAACATACTTGATTCTGAGGAAATGACCGCCGCGACATGGTTGCAACAGATTCAATCATTACTATTTGCACCATGGGACATAATATTGTTTGGTTTCGACGGTGCGGATGATGATAGCCATTTTATGGAAGTTTATCAGACTCAAAGCTTAGGAGAGTTTGGTGATATGAATGCTGAAGTATTAGCATCAAACAACCCTCCAACATTACCGAATAAGATAACACGTGCTTATCCAGTCTCTGAATCAGCGATAGAGCGCCTAAATCAGTTTAAAAATCAATTGCATGCAAAGGGTGTCAAATTCTCATTATTACTATCACCACGAATGAAAGGGTATACGGACAGAGATAACTATCAAAACGTAATTTACGCGAATATAGAAAGCTTACGTTCAGCTGGCTTAACAGTATTGACGTCTCAAAATGATTTACCCGACATATGTTTTGACAAAAAATACCTATATGATTTTGATACGCATCTCAATACGTCGGGCCGCGATATTTTTACTCATTATATAGCCAATAAGTTGCTACAACAGGCTCATAAGACCTGTTGTAGCTAATTGACCAGCTATTTTCTGGGAGGGTTATTAC
>NZ_JACSOE010000159.1:0-4090 GCF_014349115.1 Alteromonas sp. BZK5
CGCCTCATGCTCAATACACATTATCCATAGAAGACAGCCAATGTGCTGTACTGCCTCAGGTCGTTGGTCTTCATTTCACAAACATGGCTATTTCAAGAGATAAAAAAATAGATGACAGCCATGTAGGATATATAGACCCCGGCACACACAGTTGTGGGGTAGCGTGTATCACAGACGGAACTTACAACTCTCTACGAAGTGCCAATGAAAAAAGTAAAGGTGCTGATGCGGGTCTTCACAAATTAGCAATGTGTATTAAAGATGAGCTCAAAACAGCCTATGACTACGATGCGGAACAGATTGAGATTTTAAAAGCGTTTCGTAAAGGCTACATACAGTTGCACGGCGAGAAACAAACGAAAATTAATTTAAAGGATGTCACTGAAAGACATGTCCATCGTGTCTACAGCGGAGTTATTGAGGAGATGATGGAAAAATGGAAAGGTGGAAAAACAATGACTGTTCATGTCAGTTCTGGAGGGGGAGAATATCTCATTGACTACGTCAAAAAGTTTTTTCCCCATGCTACTTTAATGCGAAAAAGCTCAAAAACATCTTCAACACCAGATCCGATTTATGACGTCGTCAAAGGTTATGCAATTTTTGGAAAAGCAAAATTCAAGGACAACGTCACTCCTTTAACAACAAAGAAAAGTGAAACAGCATAATGATTGAACGGTATTACATAAGCTTAAACCAGGGAAAGCACCAAGATGCAGTCATTTCTTCATTATTCAAAAAATACGGAAATGGCAGAAATTTTCAGGATTTTACTAAAGACATTCTCTTTGAAATTGGTTTATTGACCTTCCGAGGCGATGATAACGGTTTACTGTCGCTTTCACCAATTCAAGTACATGAGAAAGAAACAGTAAAACAGAGAAAAAGAGTAAGAAAACAAAAAGGTAAAAGAGAAGAAGGACTCAGTAATAGAACAAGTGGTGCAAAAGAGGATAACGGTAATAACGAATTAACCGACACTGCGCCACCTGACGAAGAAGGAGATGTATCGTCAGATGACGTTTTAAATGTGGGGAATTTTGGATAAGGCTCAGTATCCCGTACGAATGTTGTCAAAGGTTTGGACTGAATCGTAGAGACTATAAACCCCAATCAAAAACATACAGCATGCGCCTAGTGTAAATTTATCAATGCCTTCAAAAGTGATAGGTGATATACCACTCGAAAAGTTGAATAGTTCATAAGCCGACCAGAGACAAAACATCGATATTGCAAGCGCGGAAAAAAAGTGGACATATAAGAATGTAGTAGCATTCATTGTTTTTCGTATAACTTGAAACATAACGAGCTCCTTTTATATTTAATGTAGAGTGTATTAACTAAAATGGCTGATTTAGAAAAAAAATCCTTTAACTTTGATAAATTATTCAAAATGGCCCACCAGGACTCGGCCTCAAATACTCCCTGCTTATTTACGACTAAAAAAAGGTTAATTCATAAGCCTAACCCCACGAGTTCAATGCTGATTTACAATAATGGTTTATCCGAAGGCGAATGCGTTGTTGATGAATGTTTGTTATCAATACACGGCTGGTTAACTCCAGATGGTGAATTATTCAGTTGCAGGTGGCAGCAACACACTAAAGCAGTTAATTTTTTTGGTTTTGACACGGAACGTGATGCAATAGTGGCGGGCTATATAAAACTGAGTAATATGAAGTGGCAGCTTGGGAGGCAATACAGACATAGTAGTGTTACCGAAGCACAGATAAAAACAATAGACTTGTGGCATGAGAGAAACAAACTTAGTCGCGAGTACTTTTTAAATGACTTGGGGAAAAAAGGCAAAGAGTGACGATGAATCTTTCAAAGCGAGGAGTAATCTATGTTGATTATCCTGTTTCAGAGAAACATGTAACACCGTATAGAAGTGTCTTAAGCCTTTGCTCTAAGCAACATAAAGGAGGGCAATTAACGCTATCTTACACCGACGCTTTTAAGATGGGATATGCAGGTGTTATAGATCGCTCAGAGCAATTAAAAGAAACTGATAAAGAGATAGTTGCCGTAGAGAGATATATTTATAGCTTAGACGAACATGATCACTCAGCCGACGATATTGAGTTTCTAAGAGCAGAGAAGTACTTTGTACGAGCTTGTGAAAAGCTTGACTATGAATGCATATATGTTGTCGGTAAATTTCTTATTACACAGCCAATCGTGTTTACCAAAAAAGCTATAGCTGAGGATCTTAAGCATATATGTGAGCAAATAGAATGGTCGGATTCATGCAGTTTAGACGATATAAGAAATACTCTGTATGAATTGAAGAGGCATGTTTTTAATTATTAATTCAGTTGGATTGGTCGTCATTTAATCTGACAGATCAGATAACAGAGTGGTATCAATTCTGACAGCCTCTTGCGTACGTATCCCGGACTGTCAATTTTCCTGCATATATGTTAATCAGTCGTTAGACAATAGCTTTGGTTTCATTCCATAGTATGGTTATGATGCGCCTACTGAACTAGTGGCGATTCAAACAATCATATAGCGAAGTTAGGTTTCGGTCCCTACGTATCTGTCAGATTTCTTTACATATCAATTGTTAGGCTATTAAAAGTTGTTTTAAAACAACATCTTGATTTTTGGTGTGGAGTTTGCATCATTTAGAAAAAGTCAGCTTTTAAGACTGACATAAAATAATCACACCAATTCGTAACTAACATATTAAAAGGAGCTTAACGTGGTGAAAAATTGGACTGTTGTCATTCTTCGCGTTATTTGTATTATCCTAATGGGTACTTCACAATGGGTCAATGCCGCCCTTATTGACGTTACCTATCACGATGCTGATGGTCCCCAGTGGACAGGTGTTGTAGACACAACGACTGACTTACTCACTATAGCGAGTTGGACTGAAGGTGTAGGGGGCGTCTATGATTATTGGACACCTCAAGATCCTACTTCATTGATATTCCAAGCGATTGACCTTGGTACAGCCTCAAACGTATATGTTTCAGCATCTTCCCTTACTTCTTATGACGTACCCGATAACTGGGATGGTACAATTTTTAGTGGTTGGGGCTTTCTCTCTACTCAAGGAAAACAAGATATTGCTTGGAACGAAGGCATTTTCAGCGGTAATAATTCTAGGTTGGGCTGGGGGTTAGCGCAAACCAATGCTGGCTTATTTAATCCTACAGACTTTGCAACTGAGAATTTCTTTTCTTTCACTCCATACAGCTCCACCGCAAATAGGGTGTCATCAATAGGCGGGCCGAATGATTTTATTTCAATTGTGCCGAGAGTTGATGTCACTACACCAGATTCAACTGAGGTTCCAGAGCCAGCTACTCTTACCTTTTTCGGCTTGACTCTTCTGGCAATGCGTCGATTCAGAAGAAGTTAAACACAGTATATTTTGCCAAGCGGTATTTAAGTGCCCCAATAGTTGGAATATCCAATTACTGTGGGTCACTTAAATACGGGGCTTTTATTTTTCCATATCTGAGAATCAATGTACGAAGAGGATTTTTAATAAACGTAGTTCCTGCTGGCCTTCCGGTGTACCCTCAATTTCTTCTATAGCGGCCTTGGCTTTTAGGCTATTACGTTCAGCCAGTTCTTCAGGTGACGGTGGTTAGGATTTGCAGGAGCCGACTGACAGAGTGACGGCAATTGGAAAACGGTTTTCATCCTTTTGTACATCATAAATTCTTTGTTTGTTATTTTGACTAGGTCAGTCATCTCACGGAGGATAAGTTTGGTAAAAATGGGAGATAAGGCGTGGAGTCGTCACATGACGAAGAGGTTGGTCCTCTAAAATCCCTCTTCAACACGCTTTGATATATCTTACCTTAGTGATTAAAGTGAAGTGCCAAGCTTTATTGGCTCGCATTTTTATGTGTTGTTAAGGAGCTGAATCGATGATAATGCAGCCATAGAGTGCAAAGGTGCCTTGAGCATTTGTTCTTTTTATGAAGCCGCCTGTCAGATGACATCTCAATCTACGCCTGAAAGTGTAAGGTCAGATATGTTATGAATCCCTAAAAGTGTAACAATTACTTGATGCTCTAAAATACCTGTTTATACTGATTATTAATACAGGTATAAAGTAATAGTTATG
>NZ_JACSOE010000160.1:0-4058 GCF_014349115.1 Alteromonas sp. BZK5
GGCTCTGGCTCTGGCTCTGGCTCTGGCTCTGGCTCTGGCTCTGGCTCTGGCTCTGGCTCTGCAGAATTATTACTGTTTGAATTAAAACTACTTACTACTTCACGCTCTTTTGTAGATTTTATGTCAGCTGCTTCCGTATTTAACTCTTCATTCTCAATGATGTTAGTTCGAGTTATTTCGATTTCAGCTTCGACATCTACTAAGGGCTCTAACTCTATCGACGCTTGAGAAACCAACTCTTTCCACGAAACAGTTCTATCACGTTCTTTATGCAAAAATTCCGCAGAAGTTAACTTTGGTAACGACAGCTCTATGGTGTCCAGCGTTACTTCTGACAACTCTTCGTCCTCAACTAGCCCCGTAGCTGAAAGCAATTCATCAATGTGATTTCTACCTACTCGGTGAAACTCAATCCCAACTTCATTTTCAACACCGTTGTTATCCTGACCAAAATCAAAAATAACAGCACTACGAGTTATTGCTAGCTTGTATCCTTGCTCTAGGGTTCTCAGCAAAAACTTAGCTTCTTCAATCACATCAGCACTAAGCAAACCGAATCGCTCAGATCTCTTGAGGTAGTGTTCTAATAAAACGCAAAGTTTCTGTGTTTTAACTAATCTATCTGGTCTGTCAGGAGAAGTTCTCGCTAAGTCAAAATGGCGTTGTAAAACTTTTTCTGACTCAGATATTTGCTCCGCAATACTTTTTTTCAGTGTTTCATACTTCGATAAATCACCGACTTCTGAATAGCATTTTACTTCAATAAGGTTACACCTGATTGTGCGTGTAGATGCATCTAAATCAAACAATGCTAGGTCTGTACGCTTAAAGCTAATCTCCGAACCTAACTCTCCATCAGCCTTTTGCAGCTCAGAGTAAAGTTCTATATGGGCATCTAAAGGTACTACAACCTGTTCTTTAAAGACGCCCTGGTATTCCAGATATAACTTAGATAAAGCCAAGCCCAAAGCTTCTGATTTTGAAGCGCTATTCGAGGCAAGTTTTAGTGCCAGCCTTCCCGACAAAGCTCTCAAGGAATCTAGCACTCTGGTTGCTTTATTTACATCAGGTACTATTTGGTGTTGCTCTAACGTTCCTTTTAACAAAGCCTCAATTTCTGTCGTCGAGCGCGAAGTAATTACAAAATTGTGAGTATTAGAAGAAGCCATTTCAGGGCTATGATCAATAAGGTAATCAGGTCGACCATCTTTACCACCATGATCAAAGAACTCTATTCCTAAGTTTCGATCTACTGTAAACACCCAATCACTTACTTCATGTAACTGATTGAGCAATGCCCTTTCTTTTGAGTCCAGTGACAACCTAACAACTGGAACTTGCTCCAATGAAAAGCTACCTGTTGCAAGAGAAGCTGTAATCGCAGACATCATTTTTGGAAGCTTTGCTAAAGTTGAGGAGACTTGTCCACCGAATAGCATTTTAGCAGCACCATGGCGAGTGTGACGGTCCCAAGCTACAACACCATTTTCATCAAAATAATCAACGCAATAGTCTTGATACAAACCGTACACAGGAGCAACTTGTTCATCTGCTTGAGGCCTAATGACCGACAACTCTTCAGCAGGGAAAACATCAAATAACATACTCAAGTGAGAACTAAACTCTTCTGGCGCTTCTTCAAACTCAGAAATAGATCTTAATGAAACACTTAACCTTGGTACTAAATGATTGTCAGAAGATTGAAATAGCTCATTATCTCCATTGGAATCATCATTACTGTTAATCAGTTTAAACAGCTCAGCTCCTACCTCTAAAGCGTATGGGTCTTCAACAAATAACCTTATATCAAAATAAATGTGTTTTAATTCTTGCTTCTTTCTAAGTGTCAACAGCATTCCCGCAACCGCACTTGCGGAGCCAGCATTGAACACATTAATTGATAAACAAGAAACGTAAGGGTGCTGAACTAAATAGCGCTCTACCTTATTTGCTAAGTAAGTGCTACTTTGCTTACCAACCTGTTGATAATCATTTTTAATTCCAAGCGCAGTTTTTATTTTGTCGATGAGCGACTGCGGCTCTCGTTCTTGGGCTGATGCCAATACACTCCAAAACGGATGAATACTATCGAGCGCAACCATCAGCTGTCCTTGGGCGTCAGGCAGTACATAAGGAAAATTAGTCAAAGAAAGTTCTTCTAGGAGACTATTTTTACTGCCAATTGCAATTTCTTTACTTACTTTCTCACTTTGTCTAGCCCAAGTTTCAGCTAGTGACGACCAACCTCCTAACCACAAGCACCTCAAAGGGTGGGTCGGCCCAAGCACCATAGCTTGCTTGTAACTACCGTCGTAATTCCACATAACGATAGAAATAGAATCTAAGCGAAGCAAAGCAGATAGCTCAGCTGTATAGTCTTTCCCATTTTCAGTAACTTGAAATACTGCCGCTAAATATTCTAAATAAGCTTTAGAATATTTGTATGCTTCATTTGAAGTAGATACATGATTATGAGCAACAGAAATTAGCTCTTTTTCACCCTGAGAAATTAAAGCAAAGTAATTTTCACGCGCTTTTTTAAAGTTTTCAAATTGCTGCTCTACATCACTAACAGGCCAATCAACTATGTCAGGTCCAGGTTCTTGTGCTTGTTCATTTCGAATCTCAACCCGCCAGGTAATTGCAGACATAGGGTTAGCAAGTATCTTTTGTTCAAAGTCTTTCAAGTAAGTGGCTACTGGGACCTGTATGCTTCCGCGTTTTTTAAACTTAATGTTTAGTAAGGATTCGGATTTACTCTTTGTTTCCTGCCAATTTGACTCAATTACTTCAGCGTTAACGAACTTATTAGTCTCTGTAACCTGAGTAAATTCTGCTTTAATTTTTGCATGAGCTAACGACGCTTCCCTGACTTTTCTACCAGGAAGTGGCTCTACCTCTGCCTCAACAGCAGGCAACACATAAAACAACTCACTTTCATTGATTCGTGAACCTGCGTCATCGGCACTAGAAGTTCCCCAAGGAATAGGGTTTTGATCGCCATCAACCAAAGATAATAACTCTTCATTTTCGTCAAATGCCTGAACTCTTACGTAATGCCAGCCTTCTTCCCACTCGATGCCTGTTAACTTATTAAATTTAATCGTTACTGTTGACTTAGCAGTTGCCTTGCCAACTTTAATTAAACCAACAAAATCGCCATGTTGGCTAAATACTTGAGCTTTGTATTTCGCAAGGCCATTTACTTCTTTAGGGTTTGGCTCTACCGAAAATGACACAGAAAAGTTTTTGATTCCTCCCTGACCAACGGTAAGTACTTGCTGACCTACTAACTGCTGTAAATTAGGATCTTTTTCATCTTCAGGAATTACAGGCAATCCAATTTCAGTTACGGTTAAACATACTGAGTCAGTTACCTCTTCTTCGTATTGAAATCGCCATTTATCAAAGGTAAGAGGCCAATTATTACTATCAACAACAAGCTGTTTACACCAAGCTTTATTGATTAGGCTTTCCTGATCGTTAAAAAACAGCGCCAATTTTCTATTAAAGTCTTCTCCCTCAAGCTGCAGGTCATAAACCGTAGCAATCGCGGATTTTTCCGATTTATTGATTAATTGAATAGATTCATGGTTCTTTACTAATTTTCGCACCAGCATAGAGTGGTCTTGGTGCAATTCCAAATCAGGTATCAGTCCTAGTTCATATAAAGCAGCTCCTAAAACACTAGGATCAAAGTCGTTTACTTGAATTGTTAAGATATACCTAAGCCATTGATATGGATTTATTTTCAGCGATGCTTTTTCGTTAAGTATAAAAACGATCTCTTCAACCAATTGTGACAAGGAAGCAGGACACTGTTCTTTAATCGACTGAAAAGCTAATGAATATACGTCCGTAATATCGACATGCTCAAACGTCGCCTCGCCGAACGAATCCTCAGAAGAAGTTTTTAATTCATTTGGCACAAAAACAAGTAATGGAGACCTTAAATTACCTTGCTCATCAGGGTTTCTCAGCTCAACTAGCTTTGTGCTCGTAACAGAATAGTTTTTCTCTGCATTATTAGCTAAAACAACTACCTGACTATTATCTAC
>NZ_JACSOE010000161.1:0-4027 GCF_014349115.1 Alteromonas sp. BZK5
GTAGACAACTGAAACAGCAAAACTTGTAAAGCGCTTAAAACCACGACACAACTTTTCATCCTTTTATTGTCGTGCTGCTATCGTTTGTGCTGAATTCGAAGAGATATCAAAAGGTTTGCTTAGATGGATTTACGCAGTGAACGCATGTTGTCAACCATGCGCACAACACAGCAAAACATTTCTGTGTTGCTCAATGAAAGTCGAACGAAAACAGAGGCTCTGTGTATATTACTTGCCTCGGTAAACCCTAGCAATGGAAGAGCAACGGTATTATCTTGCGACGTAAACCACCTATCATTAGAAGCCGAGAGTGTTGTTTTTCCTTCACACGTATTGCTCATGCTCCCGCTTACACCTTTGAGCGCTCCAATACCTTGCAAAGATTTTATCTTTCCCCCTTCACTCGAACATTATGCTGATAGCTATGTAGTAGTCGCTACCGTGCGAGATATGCAAAATGAAGTAATGGGTGTTGTTCTCACTTTTGTACGCCACAGTGTATTGAGCCCTCTACAACATACATTGATAGATATTACGCGCCAAAAAGTAGAGCTTAGTTACCAATACGAGCTAGCGCGTCATCCCTATTCAGACAAGTTATCCGAACAGCTTGCCTTGTTAGAAGAGGTGAGTTCAATTTCTAAAGTGGGCGCGTGGGAGATTGACAGATTCACAGGCGTACTTTCTCTGACTGAGGTGATGAAAGCCTTATTAGGCTTACCTCGTGTAAAAAGCGTCGGCCTTAATGAAGTGCTCGATATGCTTACCTCGAGTGATAGAAGAGACTTAAAGCAGCGCGTTTTTAAAGCGCTTAAAGAAGATAGAGAGTTCGTAAAGCACTTTGAATTTCACGACAAGCAAGGTCGCAGAAAAAGTATAAAACTAACCGTCTTCTTACAGGTTCAGCGAGGAAATACTAGCGGAATTAAATTAACCCGGCTTTATGGCGCAGTGCAGGATGAAACGGAAATACAGCGTCTATCGGATTCACAACATAACTACACAGATTATCTGACCAGTTTATTGAATAATGTGGATAGCGTGGTGTTAAGCATAGATGAACATGGCACTATTTTAACTGCAAATGAACGCGTTTATTCCGTATTAGGCTTTGAGCCCGAAGAGCTGATTGGGCAAGATATAAAATTAATATCAACCAAGGTGCAAAATACCGATGCGCCTTCTTGTTTCATAAACTTACCAGCGGGTTTAGCATGGTGTAGCGAAAATGGCTCGGTAAACGAATGTCTTCGCCATAAAAATGGTAAACGTATTGCCTGTGAAGTTAATTTGTCGAAATGCTCTGTGCATAATCAACAATTAATTATCGCCTCAGTGCGCGATATCACTAATCAAAACCACGAAATTGAGCATTACAAACAACTCGCTTTAATCGATACGGTGACAGGTCTTCCGAACTTACACCAATTTGAGCGATACCTTGGCGATAAAGCTCATGACGACAAGTCATCTAAACCATTTGCCACGTTTATGCGCGTTGCTATCTGTAACATAAAAGAATACGAAAATGCGTTTGGGGAGCCAACGATAGACTATATTCTGAGAATTTTGGCCAGTCGCTTCATTCGCATATTCGAAATTAACAAGCGCAATTCAGCCAGTATCTTCAAATGTGAGAGAGGCGCTTTTTATATTCATCTTCATCAATATTTTAGTGAAGAAGCACAGTCTCTAAATGCTGCACACGATTGCGCTATTCTTATCCACGATCACGTGCTAGCGCCAATAACCCTGCACAACAGCCTCTTAAATATTGAAACGCAAACCATAAGTTGCACGGTTCCAACAAAGCATTTTTCGTTTAAAAAGATAAAAGAACTATTGTCGAGAAAACCTTTAAGAGAGGTAAAAAATACTTCTGCTTTTAAGTCGGAGCACGAGTATTTTCATGTTAATGCAAGTGATATCGAGCGATACAATTACATTAAACACTCTCTGAGCAGGGCTATTTCTAACAACGAGTTATATATTGAGCTTCAACCTCAATATGATGCAACGAAGAGCGTTATAAGCTCAGAGGTGTTGTTAAGGTGGAAGCATCCTCATATGGGTACAGTAAGCCCTTCTGAATTCATTCCTATTGCCGAAGAGAATGATTTTATTGCTGAACTCGGGCTGTGGGTGTGCAACGAAGCCTGCAGGTTACTTAGTGAATGCCAGTCAGAGAACATTAACACTAAGTTGTCTGTCAATATCAGTGCAATGCACTTAGCGCGAGCTGATTTTGTGAGTAAGTTTGTCGCTATAGTAAATAAGTGGCGCGTGTCACACAAAAATTTAACTCTAGAGCTCACTGAAGGTGCATTGATAAGAGGCGTGAGCGTTATTCAACGTCGCGTTAGAGAATTAGCGGAACAAGGGTTTAGTTTATCTATCGACGATTTTGGTCTTGGTGACTCAAATTTAAATTATCTTCAAGATTTGCCAATTACCGAACTGAAAGTGGACAGGGTATTTGTCGAAGCGATGGAAGGCTCGCAGCAAAAAACATTATTGGTTACAAGTATTTGCAACATGGCCAAAGCGTTACACATAAATACCGTAGCTGAGGGAATAGAGACAACGGGTCAATTAGATCAAGCTAAGGCATGTGGTTGCGGAGCATTTCAGGGATATTATTTAGATAAACCCATGAGTGTAGATGATTGGAAAAGTAAAATTAGTGAGAAGCAATATAAATAAGGTAGTTAACCTTACGCAGTCGAGGGCTTATTCAAGTATGCGTTGAAACAACCGCTTCGATACCTCTTGTTATCAAATAGGGAAATAAAGTTTAAATTTATGTAAATCAATTTGTTAGTCGATCTACGCCTGAAGTCTTATTAGTAGATGTCATGTAACTATCGTAGGGTGAAGATAAACCCTACTCAGGACATGGTTATGACTTATAAAGATGAATATACTGCCTCGACCCAGCACCCCGATGAGTTTTGGTTAGACCAAGCACAAAAGCTAGCGTGGTTTCAACCTCCTCAAAAAGGATGCCAACCTACCGATAATGGTTACTTCGACTGGTTTAGGGGAGGGCAGCTTAACACCAGCTATTTAGCGCTCGATCATCACGTAAAAAATGGTCGTGGCGATAAAGCCGCGCTTATTTATGACTCACCTGTTACACAAACCACTCAGCACTTTACTTACAAAGAGCTATTAAACCGTGTTGCCGAGTTCGCAGGCGGCTTATCTCGCTTGGGTGTGACGAAAGGTGACCGCGTGATTATCTACATGCCCATGATCCCGCAAGCAGTGATCGCGATGCTTGCTTGCGCTCGTTTGGGAGCTGTGCACTCTGTGGTGTTTGGCGGCTTTGCCGCAAATGAGCTTGCAGTACGAATAGATGACGCAAAACCGATAGTTATTGTTACTGCGTCATGTGGCATTGAAGGCAATAAAGTTCTACCGTACAAGCCTCTTGTTGATGAAGCAATATCATTAGCAGAGCACAAACCACAGGCATGCGTGTTGTATCAACGCGCTCAGCTAATTGCTGAGTTAAATGAAGCAACTGATCACGATTGGCTCTCTCTGGTTGAAGCTAGCGTGCCAGCTTCTCCTGTTGCCGTCGATGCAACTGACCCGCTTTATGTTCTTTATACTTCAGGTACAACCGGTAAACCTAAGGGTGTTGTTCGAGATAATGGCGGGCACGCGGTTGCTCTTCATTATTCAATGGGCGCGATTTACGGTATTAGTGAGGACGATATTTTTTGGGCTGCATCGGATGTTGGTTGGGTGGTCGGTCATTCATATATTGTCTATGGCCCGCTTATAAAAGGCGCAACGACGGTACTGTACGAAGGAAAGCCCATTGGCACTCCTGATGCCGGTGCATTTTGGCGTATGATAGAGTCTCACAAAGTGAATGTGCTTTTTGCTGCACCAACAGCATTTAGAGCGATACGAAAAGCGGACCCTGATGCTGAGTTTTTATCTAAATACAATACGTCGAGCTTGCGTACCTTATTTATGGCGGGTGAACGTTTAGATCCGCCAACATATTTCTGGG
>NZ_JACSOE010000162.1:0-4015 GCF_014349115.1 Alteromonas sp. BZK5
TAGGATACCACCGTCCATCTGAGCAGCACCAGTGATCATGTTTTTAACGTAATCAGCGTGTCCTGGGCAGTCTACGTGTGCGTAGTGACGAGTAGGAGTGTCATATTCTACGTGTGAAGTAGAAATGGTGATACCACGTGCTTTCTCTTCAGGCGCGTTATCGATTTGATCGAAAGCCTGTGCGTTACCGCCGTAAGTTTTAGAAAGAACTGTAGTGATAGCTGCAGTTAGGGTAGTTTTACCGTGGTCAACGTGGCCGATTGTACCCACGTTTACGTGGGGTTTCGTACGTTCAAACTTTTCTTTTGCCATTTCTATTATCCCAGCAAAGTTACATTAAAAAATTTAGAAATTTTACATGAGCTGGGGAGAAATAAACTGGTGCTGATAGGCAGATTTGAACTGCCGACCTCACCCTTACCAAGGGTGCGCTCTACCAACTGAGCTATATCAGCACTGATTTGGAGCGGGCAGCGGGAATCGAACCCGCATCATCAGCTTGGAAGGCTGAGGTAATAGCCATTATACGATGCCCGCAATCCTAATTCTCTGGCCACCTCATAGAGAAAGTGGTGGAGGGGGCAGGATTCGAACCTGCGAAGGCTGAGCCGGCAGATTTACAGTCTGCTCCCGTTGACCGCTTGGGTACCCCTCCAGATTGATGGTGCCGACTGCCGGAATCGAACTGGCGACCTACTGATTACAAGTCAGTTGCTCTACCAACTGAGCTAAGTCGGCACTACATCAAGTGGGTGCGCATTCTAGAGTATTGTTTAACTCTGTGCAAGTGTCTTTTTGAAAATTTTTCAATTTTCTTTTTTGACCAATTTTTCAACTAATCAAAAACTTACGTCGACGTTCCCTTTAAAAGTTCACTTCGAGCGTAGCGGGCAAGACCCTGCATCACCAAATGAGCGAGGCGCATGTTATCAGCAGATTTTAAGAATGCAAACACTTTTTTGTCTCCACCCCCTAAAATTATGTCAAATTCGGTTTGTTTGCTTGATATGTAATCAACCGCGCTCAAATAAACACCATATAGGGCAGCATGACACCCTGTTGCCACACAATCTTCTGTATCGGTCCCCACTCCAAAGGTGGTCGGAATCTCATCATTCGCGAACACTTTTTTAGTTGAAGCAACTAATGCATTACGCATTACTTGAAATCCAGGTATGATCCAACCGCCTAAATGTTGACCATCTACGACAAAATCAACCGTTATTGCCGTACCTACATCCATAACAAAAAATGCTTTTTTTGACTTTTCTGCGCCGCAGACCATGGCAAGCCATCTATCAACGCCCATTTTTTGAACATTCGCGTAACTATTTTTTATGCCGAAGGCTTCTTTCTCTGTGTGCTTTTCTACAAAAACAATATTTCGCTCGTTACACATGGCGGATATTTCATCAACCAGCTCCTGATTTCTTACCGAAGCTATGTATAAATGGGAAATTTTTTTCTGAGAATCGATAAAAGAGAAGAGAGAACTGGCATCTTCGCATGCATTAGGCTCTTCTTCTGCATGACAAAGCAGTGAATATTTTATTCGGGTGTTACCGATATCCACTAATATGACGTGGTTTTCTTCAATGTTGTTCATATTTTTGGTTTCAATCGCAAAGCAATGCGCAAAACGAACGTATAAAATGCTATTTAAAAATCACAAAGATGAACTACGAAGTACTTTTATTATAAATAATGGCCAAAATCTTCGTAGCTCAGCTATAAAGTAAAACAAAAATAAAAAGTTAATTGCCTCTAAGGCTAACTTCGCCACCGTGGAAACGGGTAATACCGTCTTGCGTTTCAACAAGAAGCGCGCCGCTGGCGTCCACTCCCCTATCAATTCCGGAAAAACGCTTCTCACCCATTTGTAAAACAATGCGTTTATCGGCGTATAAGTCGAGCGCTTCCCAATATGCTGTGAATGGCCCGAAGCCCTGCTGGGTAAATTTAGGTAAATAAGACCAAAGCGATTTAATTATTTCTGCCGCCAATGCATTTCTATCTGGGATAGTGCCCAAATATGACGCAAGATCGCTATGAGGCTGACCAACATCGTACTGATTATCGGGTACGCAAACATTCAAACCTATGCCGATAACACTATGCGCCGTAGCGCCTATTTGCCCTTCTACTTCAATAAGTACGCCCGCAAGCTTTTTACCTTGCAAATAAATGTCATTCGGCCATTTAAGCTCGGCGTCTTCTACGCCAAATTCTTTAAGTGCATCGCAAACTGCCAAGCCTACCAATAAAGAAAGTCCTGCCATGCTTTGATAACCGTCGGGAAAAGACCAGTACATAGAAAAAGTTAAGCTTCCGCCAACCGGCGCTAACCATGAACGGCCATGTCTGCCGCGTCCATCGGTCTGAATTTCAGCAAAAACCACATCGCCATTTTCAAGATCTTCTCGTTTGCTGGCAATACGCTTCTTCATTTCCGTATTGGTGGAAGGTAATACCGATTCCACATCAATAACCGCTCGTTTTGTGTTGTCTAAATGACGTTTAATGCTGTCGGCGCTTAACAATGGAAACCCTCGTTCTAAACGGTAGCCTTTACCTTTTACTTTAAATACATCTAATCCCCAATCGGCGAGTTGGGAAATATGGCCTGCAACTGCTGTGCGCGAAAGGCTCACTTGCTGTGCAATGGTTTCCCCTGAGTGAAACTGACCGTCGGACAACAAAGCGAGTATATGTTTTCTTATAGCTTTTGATGCTTGTCTCATAGCGAAATAAGTCCTTTGCTTCCTAATAAGCGCACTTCTGGCTCAAGCTGTATGCCGAACTTACCCTGTACGCTTGCTATGATATCTTTTGCCATGGTTATTACATCGTTTCCGGTGGCACCACCTAAGTTAGTAAGTACCAATGGCTGTGTAGGGTGGCATCGTACTTTATTCAAAGTCTTGCCTTTAAAACCTGCCTGGTCGATAAGCCACGCGGCAGGAATTTTTATTTGTTCTTTTTCAGTGGCTGGAAAATCAGCACTTCCGCTCACCACAAAATGGGGCACTGAATCATACTCTTGTGCAATCGCTTGAAACACTGCTTTTGAAACCACTGGGTTTTTGAAGAAACTTCCAGCATTGCCTAGCTCGGTAGGATCGGGAAGTTTGCTCTTCCTAATTTCTATTACCTTACTATACACCTTTTCTGGTGTAGGCTCAGTGAGTGCCGCTAGTTCGCCATAGCTGGTTTCAAGTTCGTAGTGCTTGGGAAGTTTAAAGTTTACATGAGTGATTAGCACTTTGTTCGCTAGTGCGTGTTTGAACACACTGTCTCTATAGCCAAACTGACAGTCTTCATTGCCCACCAATACCTGCTCGCCGGTTTCAAGAAATACGCACTCTACTTTGTCGATTAACGTATTCACTTCTCGTCCGTACGCACCAATATTCTGAATTGGGCATGCGCCTACTGAGCCAGGTATTAAGGCGAGATTTTCGAAACCATACCACTTCTCTTTCATACACAAAGTGACGAAGTCATGCCAGTTTTCACCTGCACCTACACGTAAGTAATGGTGACTTTCAGTATCAAAATGGCTTATTCCCTTAATCTCGTTAACCAGAATTGTACCGTCAAAGTCGTCAGTGAAGACTGAATTGCTTCCACCGCCCAATATATAAATGGCTTTGTTATTGTTTTTAGAAGTTTTGAAGATAGACAGGAATGAAGTAACGTCGCTAAACGACTGGATAGAATCACAAGAAGCGGCGAGGCCAAATGTGCTGTATGGTTGTAGTGAAGGCATAGAGTTTTACGAACTGCGAACAATTCGCTAATGGTAGGGTAACGAAGCAGCAAATAAAAGCGCAAAGAAGGAATAATATTGTTGACAATATTGCTAAGCGCTAGAGCATTACCACTTTCATTCGTTAAAGTGAGAAAACGGAAGCTAGGAGACTGTAACTAATTTTGTGTAACTGCCTATCTCAATTTACTCTATAGAGAGTTAAGGATAGGCAGATGAACATGAATAAGAAAGAGCTTGAAGCTT
>NZ_JACSOE010000163.1:0-4013 GCF_014349115.1 Alteromonas sp. BZK5
TATCTATATATCTCACCTCCGTGGGGAAAGAAAGCATCCCGAAAGCATTTTCTACAGTAGAGCGATAATTTTTGATATCGATGTCAGATGGCATCACAACACCGATGACCGAGCGATGACCTTCTTCTTGGCTATTTCCATTTGCCTGTTCAATTTGCATGTTGTTTATCATTAATGCAGATAGAAGAAACGTAAAAATTAATAGGCATAGTGGCGCTATAACAGGAAAAATGATTAGCTGTAAGAGCGCTGTTTTTCGCGCTAAGAAGTATTCTTGAAAGCCTGACTTTATATACGTTTTGATAACGTTAAATTGAAGCATTTTGTACAACCTCTCCACCAGCGAAGATGTTACCGGTATCGTGGCCAGCCAGGCTGCGCATAAGTTCACAAACCTGATTATAATGCTCGTATTTCAATGACCAGTTTTCAGATAATATGACTCGACCGTCTTTAAGCCCTATCAGAAAGGGTTTCAAACCTGATAACTCGATAAGATGATGCGTACTAACCACGACAGACTTCCCCTGTTTAAGAAGTATTGATATACAACTTACTACTTGCTCTGCAGCACTAAATTGCAAACCCGTAGTAGGCTCATCCAACAAGATGACATCTGGTTCAGCAAGAAGGGTTTTAGCTAACCTTAATCTTGTCATCTGTCCCGCGCTTAACGATGAAGGGTACCGCTTGAATAGAGTGGCCAAATCGAAATCATCAGACACTTTTTTTATAAAAAGGTGAGATGCGCCATGCATTGACGCACTCCATGTAAGATGGTCAATGACTCTAAGCCGCGGGTTTAATGTTGCAAATGCATCATGAAAAAGTACTTTGCGAATATTTTTTTCTGACCAAATGATTTTGTTGGGTTTAAGCGCTCCGCTAAGAATACGAAAGAGAGTAGACTTCCCCGCTCCATTTTCACCGATAACTGCAGTGCACTGTCCGGGACTGCCTATTATTTGATTTTTTATCGACAAGGTGAATGAACCTTGTTCATGGTACAGCTCATCAATGTGCATCGTTATTACTCGACTTGTGCAATAAGGTAGTCAGTAAGCTCACTGAGGAAAATCATTCTATCTAGCTGAGTTTCTCCTTCGAGAGCTTTAAGCTTTATTTGTATATTCCCGTTAATATAAACACTAGGCACCGAAGTAATTGCGTAACGGCGCTCTGCGGCCTTGTACATAGCCATTAACTCCGCAACCTTGTCGTGTTCATACGCATCTTCAATTTGCTTCTGACTAAGCGTAGTGAGCCCAGAAAGCCAATCTATGAAGAATGTTTTATCTCCCATCGGCGCATGCTTATCCTGAACGGCTTTAAAGAGTTGCCCACTTAATTGCTCATGGATGTTTAAACTTCTTAAAACAGCATATGCTCTCGCCGTATCTCGCCACTGCTCTCGACTAAATGAAACAGGAAAACGCTCTACTACTACACGCTCTGTGTGAGTTATTTTCGACGTCGATTCAAAAAACCTGCATGCAGGACAGTTATAAGAAATAAACTTGATTATTTGCGGCTCACTGGAAGGGGGGAGATGCTTTTTGACGACGTAATGAACACCTTCCTTAAACCGTTGAGGCTGGCCATCGGCATCACCCACGACATGACTAGCCCCCTTTTGAGAAATGTCCGTTGATAGTTCTTTGTCTTTGTCACAACCACTCACCGTTAAAACAGTAATAAATACAATCCAAGCAAGACTATGTCTCATGCTCTACCCATCTCAGTAAATTAGTATTTAGGTAATGTATAAACGTCATGTTCGGAAGAAACACGAATTTTTACGCGCGTTAATACACTCAGTTCTAAAGTGATTTTTTAAACAACGGAGCTATTTATGACTGAGCAAAATTCCCACAGCGATAACGACCCAAATATTGAAGATAATCAGATTGATGAGGTCCTAACAAAGCTGGAGGAGGCAGAAGAAACCCGTGGAAAGATGGAAGACCAACTTCTCAAGACCATCAAATATACGGGTGAGACCAATAAAAAAGTGATGGACGTCCTGGGAACATTAATGACAGTCGTCGTTGAGCAGCAAAAACTACAAAAGAGCCAACACAAGAACAACAAAATGAAACTTTTAATCTGGGCCATGCCAGTTTTTTTCATGTTGTTTTATATGGGAAAACAAGCTTACGATGAACAACAAAAGTACAAATCTCCGACGGGATATGTTGCTCAAGTTTCCATAACCGGTACCATAGAGCCTGGTTCGCCAACTGCATCTGCTGATGCCGTCATACCAGCACTTAGAAAAGCGTTTGAAGATAAAGCAGCCAAAGGCGTATTGATTAAAATTTCATCCCCAGGCGGCTCACCCGCACAAGCTCATCTAATTTATAAAGAAATAAAACGCCTTCAATCACTTTACCCAGATAAAAAGATGGCACTAATTGGTACAGATAGCCTTACTTCAGGTGCAATGTGGATCGCAGCCGCAGCGCCAAAGATTAATGTTCTAGAAAGCACCTATACGGGATCAATTGGCGTTATCGTTTCTCAATTTAACTTCGGTAAAGCTATTAAGAACTATGACATCGAGAGATTGATTATTACATCTGGCACAAACAAATCTGTACTTGATACCTTTGTTCCACCAAAGCAGAAAGACATTGCGAAAATTGAAGAGATGGCAAGTCAAATTCACAAGCAATTCAAACAAATCATGGTTGAGTCTAGAGGTGACAGGCTAAATGCCAACCACGAGCTTTTGTTTTCTGGAGAATTCTGGCTAGGTAAAGAAGCTGTAGAACTAGGCCTCGCAGACAAGGTTACGACGACGACTGAACTGCTATTAGAAGAGTTCGAAACTGTTGATATACGCGATTATTCCAGCAAGCCTGGGTTACTCGATAAAATATCGCTCTCTGCTCAAGCATTGCTTTCTACTCCTCAAGTCCAATCAATGGCAATTCGAGCTTATCAACCATTAGCTAGCTTTGACTAAAAGTGAAAAGGCCAAAATATACTAATGCGAGTGATATAGGACGGGTGGCCTTCTGTCCCCGTTCTGTTTCTCTCGAAAAACAAGGTGCAGAGGTTAGTGCAGATGCTAAAAGAAAAAGAATAATTGGCACTAAATCTCACGATAAGTTTAACACGAATTTTAAATATCCTAAGAGGTCCCCGTGCTTCATCGCTACTGAAATTTTTGGTGAAAATCACCCAGTAACTGAATCCTTTAGGGACTATCGAGATTCCCACTTAAACACGGTTCCAGGAAAAGTTTTTACGTCTATTTACTATGCCACCAGCCCTTATGTTTGTTTACTATTGCGCCGTTCAAGTCGAGCCAAACGCTTGGTAAGAAAATGGCTGTTGTATATTCATCATAAACTTCATTTAGAAAAGTAAAATAAAGATGAGGACTACAGTATGCTTATAGCCTTCCTAATATGTGTTGCAGTCTTTTTCATCGCATTTTTCACACTTGATAATAATACTAAGGAACGTGTTATTTACAAAGATACTGGTCCCAAAGCACGCATCTTCGTTAACAAAAAATATAATATTGCAGCTAAGCCAGATCTCATTTTAAAAAACCCAGATGGCTATATTGGGTTTGAGTATAAAGGTAGGAAGCGTGGGATCTACGAAAGTGACATTATAGAAGCTAAGGCAGCAGCATTAGCTGCTCGAAGTAAATATCCCATTTACGCTATACAAATAAAAAACCAAACGCAAAACAAAGTTATCGTTTTACCCAAAAGTAATGCTGATCTCTACAAGGAAATTGAAAGATATGTACTTCTAGCATCACAAGCACAATCAAAGCAATTACCTGCCACTCCTCACCCTATGAAATGTAGAGTATGCCCGGTTAAAACATCATGTAGCTACCGTCTCAACTGAGCTTCTTTCATAACTACTTAATTGCCAACTGAATTTGCTTTACTTTGCTTTGTAAGAAAAGGAGGTAATTGTTCTTCTTCATCGATAGATTGATACAGAAAATAGTTCGCGCGCCTATAATTTAGCGATTTCGCTATAAC
>NZ_JACSOE010000164.1:0-3966 GCF_014349115.1 Alteromonas sp. BZK5
ACTTTCTGGTCCGCTTTAACATTCGCCTTGTCAACCAAACCTTCCCAAGCGGTAAGTGCAACCAGAGGTAAAGCCGCAGCTTCACGCATGGACAAATTTTTCGGTTTGAGAGCAAGTAATTCAGCATCTACGTTGGCATATTCAGCCAATGATCCTTGCAATCCTCGCACCCCGCCAGTCAGACCATAAACGGCATCGCCTACTGCAAAGTCGGTGACGCCGTCGCCGATAGCAACAATTTCTCCAGCTAAATCGGTGCCAAGTACTGCGGGTAATTCCGGCATGGCATAAGGAGCGATACCTTGGCGGATCTTGTAATCAATAGGATTGACTCCACTTGCAAATATTTTTACTTGCACCTGACCTGCTGATGGAGAGGGTAAGTTAATCAGGGCATCCCGGAATACTGTACCCTCTTCATAGCTATCTAATACCAAAGCACGCATTTGTCTGTTTAACGCTGTCATCAATAACCTCACATACTGAATATTCAGCGGGTGGTTAAATCACCCGCTGGTTAATAGATCTTTTATTAAACGAATTAAAATTCTTGAACAGTTGGGCGCAGAACAATCTCGTTGATATCCACATCCGCAGGCTGCTCAATTGCGTATGCGATAGCACGAGCAACAGATTCAGATGGAATTTCATTTTGCTGATAAAAATCTTTTACAAAGGCTGCACCCTGAGTATCTGAACTTCCATGTTTTAATTCAGATTCGACTGCACCTGGTGAAATGATTGTTGAACGAATTTTACCCCCAACTTCATGACGTAAGCCTTCGGCAATAGCGCGAACAGCAAATTTGGTTCCGCTATAAACCGTGCCGCCGGGACTGAATACTTTGACACCCGCTACGGACGAAATATTGATAAAGTGGCCTGTTCCCTGAGCCTGAAAAATCGGAAGCGCTGCGGCTACTCCATACAGTAGACCTTTAACGTTGATGTCAATCATGCGATCCCACTCGTCAACTCGAGTCTCAGCTAACGGTGCAATCGCCATTAACCCTGCATTATTGATAACCACATCAACTTTACCGAAGCGCTCTTGTGCAAGATTTACAAGGGCCTTCACTTCGTCCTGGCAAGTCACATCTGTCGCTTGAACCGCAACTTTTCCGCCCGCTGTGCGTATGTCAGCAGCAATAGCTTCAAGCTTGTCGATGCGTCGGGCACCTAAAACAACAGATGCGCCAAGACTGGCTAGATGTCTTGCCGTGGTCTCGCCCAAACCGCTGCTACCACCAGTGATGACAACGACCTTACCACTGATGTTGTTTGCTAAAACACTACTCATAGTTAATATCCTCACTTCAGTTGAATGAATGACTCTGTCTAAATAATGTGCAAATTATCCCTTACTTTTAAAAACCAATAAATGGAAACGTTTTAATTTCACAATTCCATAATTTGGAATAATATTAGCGTATTCATATCAAACCAGAATGTGACTGTGATGCTTAACAGATTGGAAATGCTCCGGATATTTTGTACTGCTGCTGAGTCTAGCAGCTTTAAAGAAGCGGCTAACCGTCTGGGAATTTCTCCTCAGGCAGTGACGCGAGCAGTGAAGGAATTAGAGCGATTGCAAGGGGTAATGCCGTTCACTTAAGGTGAGCGGCATTTTTCTTACTTGCGGGTAAAGAGAATCCTTTTGGCGTGAAAACGCGTCGGCATTTTCCGGCGTATCTTCGGTACGCCAGACGACACCATCAACGCCTAACAGCGTCAGCCCATTCCACTGAGGTAAGTTTGCCTGCCTGAGCCAGTGCGCCGTCATGTGCTGATACACCGCCTTTGCACCACTTTCCCCCAAGGTTTTACGACGCTGCGTTAACGCACTTTTCGCCACAAAAGGCTTACCCTCGCGATCAACAATATCGAGCTGGTTTACAACATCAGATATCGACTTGTCATTGTACAGCGCCATGCCTACAAGTAGCCATACCAGTGATTCAAGCGACAACTTACGTTTGCGCAAGGTAACTGTATCAGACATCTGATAAGCTTGTTCAATCAAGTCTAATGGAATGAGGTCAGACAGCGCTTTAGCTTGTGGCTGCTTAACAGTATTGATGATGTCTAAAGCTTGAGAAACGTCCATAAAAAAATCCGATATCAGTTACCTGATACCGGATTTTGAAGCCTTGAAAAGATCGGTCAACCGATCATTAAATTCTTAACTGATCGGCATTAACTCGAAGGTCGGCTTATTGTGTGTAAAGGATAAATGGATGGTACCAGAGGCCGGACTTGAACCGGCACACCTTGAGGGGGATTTTGAATCCGATGCGTTGACCAAACCCGCGACTCTAACTATGGTATCAGACCAAATTAGTTGCTTTTAATATCCCCAGACAATAAAACACTCGTAGCGATAACAACCAAAAATAGGTCAGTGTTAACAACTCTTAAAAGTTGCTATTGCGAATTGCTTCAACACAGCAGTTTGCTTTTTATATAACAAAGCATGGTCAAGCTAGCCTCTCCGTATTTCTTCTTCTAAAAGTTTTACGAAAGTCGGCAGTGAAACATTGAGGACATGACACAGTTCTCTTAGCTGAATAATATCTAGTCTTCTTACTCCGCGCTCGACATCGCTTATGAAGGATTGTGGGCGACCAAGCGCAGCCGAACATTGAGCTTGTGTAAGCCCTGATTTTGCTCTGGTCGCTCTGATAACTTTCAACAAAATATCGTGTTCGCGTGTATACAGTGTTTTTGACATATCCGCGTCTCATTAAGTGGCGGACAGTCACTCTATATCTGAATTTTAGATATCTGATTTTCAGATATTGTGTTAAGTTTGTGTGTGAATTGTTTGACGCAAGAATTGCGCTCGAACGCAACATTCTCGGTTCATCAGAGGACGATGCTCATGCACACTATCCCCCACGCTGTACAAGATATCCCGCTAGGTGAAGGCAGTGACTTTAAGGATGAAATGTTAGGTCTCACACGCTATGCGCTAGCACTCAGCCAGTTCATCGTGCAATGCGGTACGCCCATGACAATCGCTATTCAAGGCGACTGGGGTACAGGTAAAACAAGTATGATGCGTTTAATTGAATCGACGCTTTCCACTGACGAAACAGTGAAGGTCGGCTCATTCTGGTTCAATACATGGCAGTATTCGCAATTCTCGTCGAATAGTTCATTGTTGCCGCTCATCTTCTTGGAAAGCTTAACGCGACAGCTTAAACAGCGGCTGGATGAAAAAAGTTCTGACATGCTGAAGAAGGTTCAAGGCTCATTAAATACCCTTAAGCCCTTTCTATTTGCCGCAGGTCGCGGAGTTGCCTATGCCGCAACTGGTGGTATTGCTACGGAGGTTTACGACGAAGCACGGAAACAAGGTGGTGTGGGAAATACCAGTACCTTGGCATTGTCTGATGCACTATCGAACCTAAAGCGTGACTTGACGATGTATGTTGAGAAAATATGCGTGGATGAAGGGCTTAACCGCATCGTTATCTTTATTGATGATTTAGATCGTATTCGCCCTGAAAGTGCTATTGAGTTACTTGAAACACTTAAGTTATTTGTCGATATTCCCAAATGTGTGTTCGTGTTGGCACTTGATATAAGTGTAGTTAAAAAGGGCGTAAGTGCTAAATTTGGCACCGATGAAGTAGATGCCGAAGGGCGAAGTTTTTTTGATAAGATTATTCAACTTCCTTTTCAAATGCCAACTGTGACATACGGTGCACACATCAAAACGTACCTCACTCGCCTATTAGAACGTTCAAACTACGGAAATGGTATGTCGGATGAAGGATTAATGACATGCGCGAATCTACTTATTACCAGTATAGGCACCAACCCCAGAAGTATTAAGCGATTAATTAATGTGTTGTCTTTGATGAGCATTTCACACAATCTCGATATGTCTGAAGACAAGCTTGATTTAGATGGAGACGAGCACAACCAGTTACTTTTATTCGGATTTACGTGCTTTCAGAT
>NZ_JACSOE010000165.1:0-3959 GCF_014349115.1 Alteromonas sp. BZK5
GTACTGATTAAAGTCATACTGATAAGCGCGTTTCGTATTTTCTGACTTTAATTCCCATACATCGTCTTTTAACTCACGTAAGTTTCCAATTACGCGGTCGCGATCTGATTCGGCGATCGCCATCGGTACATTTTCGACATGAATTAACATTGAGGACATAATTAGGTGCTTTTTTATTGTTTAAGATAATTTGGCTTATATTAAATAATAGAGCAGGGGAGTAAGGCGATCAAGGCTTTTTATATAACGTTATATGTAACGCTTTATTTTAAAGCGCGGGGCAGGGCAGCTATAGGTCAAATAGAATGCGTTACATATAACACTTTTAGATTTTTATAGAGGTATTTAGAGTGAGGACAACAATCACATTGTTTTCGTTCACATCTGGCACCAAAGGACGAGAACTATAAAAGCGTTACAAATAACGTTTTTATGTTGGGGCCAGTTTACTATATGATGGAACAAATTTGATAGCGAGCAAGTACCATGACAGAAGACAGTCTTTGGCAGACATTCTTGGACGAACAATTAGCGTCCTTTTTAAGTTCATTACCTGATAAGGATATCCAAATCCCCTTTAGTATAGAAGCAAAAATGCTCGAGTGGGGTGGACTGGGTAAAACCCGATGTTTCATCGCGATGCGTAAATATATAAGACCAGCCAAAGTCACTGCCTTCGAGAAAACCTTTGAGGAATTCAAAGCGCAATCCCGCGCTAGCCTTTGGACGTCATACCTCCACAAACACCTCGTTAAGTTTCTTAAATCCGTGCCAGAGTCAGAGTATCTGCAGGATAAAGAAACCCTTTTGGCCACCGACACCAACATACTCAATTCATGGCTATCACTTGAGCCTAGACCGCTATATAAGGCGATGAGGCCGTGGCTATCACAACCGGTCATTAAGCAATTTCAAAACCGCTATCGTGCTTTCAAACACCGAGGTCTTAAAAATATCGAGACGATTGAGGTGTCGCCAAAGACTAAGCAATTAATTGACAGAGTTAAGAGAAAAACATACGCCGAAAACTATGATGAAGTTTTCGAGATGTTATTCTCTAAGGATTACGCCGTCACGAAGGATGAAGAGGTTGCCGCTGCCAAACAGCGCATCTCAGACGAGCTCCCACCGTCAACAAACCTTTTTTTAGAACACTTTCTACTACGTCTCAACCCCAATGATAGAAACAGAGTCAAGATGCTGATAGAACTCTCTTACAATGCAGGATGGGACGACGCCAAGAAAAGCAAAAAGCGGAAGGGCGATCCGAAGATGGAAGCCCTCGTTGATTTCGAACTTTTCAATACCGCGGCCAGTTTCGTCAATACTCATAACCTTGACGATGATACCGAAGCGTAAATAACTAGCACACTGAATGGTAGAAAGAACTCTAATGCAAATACTATGAATCAACGTGCGCCGCTAAAATATCCAGGTTCTAAGCAGCTGATGATGAAAAGACTGCTGAGACACTTACCCAAGAAAGGTGATGTGCTTATTGACGTATTCACCGGGAGCGCATCGGTACCACTGAATACCGAATATAAGGAATATCACCTCAATGATGCCAACACAGACCTAATTTCACTGTATCGGTTCATACAACAGGATGTAAGCACGTTTATCATTGAAAGTAGAAAGCTATTTAATACGTCGACCAATAACCCTGAATTCTATTATTCGGTGAGAGAAAAGTTTAACCAATCACAGGACAATACTGAGCGAGCGTTATTGCTCCTATATCTTAATAGGCATTGTTTTAACGGGCTTTTGAGATACAACTCAAGGGGTTTATTCAACACGCCTTTTGGCCGGTATAGCTCCCCATATTATCCAGAAAAGGAATTAGAGCATTTTGCTGAAAAGCTTGAAAACGCGACTTTTTATAATATGGAGTTCTCCGACTTTTTGTACGAAATGGAAGATAAGTTCATTGGAACAGGTCTCAAGTGTCAGTGCTACGTTGATCCACCGTACATTAAACACGACGAACAAACTCAAGTATTCACTCAATACACTGCTAATGGTTTTTCATTAAACCATCACCGGGCTCTGAATAAACTACTGTCCGACAACCGAGCAATGTATGACAAGATTCTGGTATCAAATCATGAGGGTAAAAGACTCAAAGAAATTTATAACGGAGCTGTAAAAACTGTAAGGTTTAGAGTGCCACGGACAATATCTTCCAGAGTTGCAAAGAGGACTTCAGCACCAGAGGTTCTTCTTTATTATTAGCTTTCATGGTGTGTGAATGGCAGTAAGAACACCTGCATTGTAAAAAGATTTGTTAGATATGGATTTTGCACCAGCCGTAAATCAATTAGCCGGCTAAACTTTACTTGTTTTAAATGTAACTCTACAAACACAAAAGTACATCAAAAAACGAAGATTTTTTCTTAAACTGTACTGACTGCGGTGAGAAATCATTGATTGATATTAATCACTCATCAAAGTGACAAAAATACTTCCTCAAATCAAGCTGAACACTTCTTTAATACACTTCCATCAACTGTATTAGTAGGCAGACCCTAATGAGAAAAAAATTAGCACTGATTTCATCTAAAGAAGCATCAAATAGATTAAATGTACCTGAGTTGGCACTTGGGCAGTTAGTCATGGACCGTAAATTGACTATTCATGCTAGCTTTCAATTTTGCGAAAAAGAAATCAAAAAATTGTCTCTCACCGACTTAACCCGTTACCGTTAATTATAGGAAAATAGCGCACCAAAAAGTTCATAGTAAATTAGTTATAAATCACTCTCCTAAGGACATGACTATGAGCACAGCCTTTCTTGCAACACATCTTTTGCGCAGTCACTCTATTAAACGCTGGCCATTGATGTTTTCGGTTCGAGAAGAAACGTTAGCAGGCCACCTTGCTGATACCTGCATGCTCGGGCATTTACTTGCCGCGGTCGCTGTAGATATATGCGGAAGACAAGACATTGAACCGGATAAGGTTGCTTCATATTGTCTTTTCCACGAAATATCAGAGTCTTTACTTGGTGATATTAATTCTAAAGCAAAGCACATCAACAAAGAGACTCACCAGGCCATAAAGACAGTAGAAAATCACTTTGAAGCACTTTCTATTGATATGCTGCCTGATGCTTTAAAAGCTCGGTATACACCTTTAATTAGCCAAGATAAAAATGAGATAAACGCAAAAGTTGCCAAGATCGCTGACTCATTTGCAGCGATAATTAAGTGCCAGTGGGAAATAAGCAGGGGTAACCAAGTCGAATTCTTAGAGGCTAGAGATAGTATTCAAGAACAGATTGATGTTTACGCAGAAAAGTATGATTTCGTGAGAACATTTATTAACCTATTTTTGAACGAGGACATAACACGGATTTCCGTAGATAAGTTAATGCCGAGAGACTGGGTAAAAAACACCGACGCAGGAAAGATGAGAGATTAAAAAGTGTTGAATGTTTAAAGCCCATTGAGAACAATGGGCTTCCTGTATTTGTAGTAGTGTGAGTACCTAGGGGTAGTGTCGTAATCTCACTCACTGATTCACGGTATTCACATGGATTAATATTCACATGGATTAATGTGATTACCAAGGGATACTGACGGTATAAGTACCAAGCGATTTTGACGTAACCACACTATCAATGTTGCTGCTCTTCGGCAAGCTTTGCCAATCGTAACGCAGTAGTATTCATGTTTTCCCTTAGCCAAATATTGCGAACGCCGCTAGCGTGTATATCGACGTTTCTTTCAGATTTGAGCAGCCGTGACACCTTGGATTGACCTAGATGTGGGTTAGCCAGAGAGAATTCGATGACGACTTCCTCAATGGCTCTGTCGGTACGATTTTTGTGATGAAGATCCGGCGTTTCCTGACGTTTTAACGATTCGATTCCACCTTGTTTTATCAGTTTACGATGGCGGTAAATCGTATCGCGGGAGACGCCACTAAGCCGAGATGCTTCTGCCACATTTCCA
>NZ_JACSOE010000166.1:0-3945 GCF_014349115.1 Alteromonas sp. BZK5
CTTATGTATTTATCAAAATTAAACGGCGTTGGTGGCCTTGGGCCTGCTGATGGAAGCCAAGCAGCATTTGATTTATTCCTCAAAGCAAGACACCTTCAAAACAAGTATGATGGTAGAGGGTTATTAGGCCTATCAGGTACAACCATTACCAATAGTGTTGTTGAAGCTTATACCTATTTACGGTATTTCTACCTAGATGAAGCGAAGAAAGCCGGAATATCAGACCTAGACACTTTTGTTAGTCTGTTTGCTCAACCCACCACAGAGTTTGAACTATCTATAACAGGTGCTTACAAAGAGCGTACCAGACTCAGAAGCTTTACCAATTTACCAGAGCTATCAGCATTCTTTACTCAATTTTCTTATGTTGTCACAAAAGACGATCTGAAATCACAATGTAAAGCACAAGGAGTGCCATGGTATGAGCCTGAAATAACCGGAGGGAAACCCCAACTGATTATGTGCCCTCGCTCACCTAGTCAGTCTGCATACATGGCTCAAATTCTGGCAAGAGCTGAGAATATAGGCAATGTTGACCCCAGCGAAGATAACATGCTTAAAATTACTTCTGACGCTGCAAAGGCCAGTCTTGATATGCGATTCATTGACCCTAGCTTTGAGGTTGAAGAAAACAGCAAAATTAATATTGCCGCTGCCATAACTGCCAGAGACTATGCCTTATCTCACGACGTAAAAGGAGTAAGCTTAGTCTATATAGATTTAGGTGTACCGGGCGGCGCAAGTGGCCTCAACTTGTACGAAGAATTTAAAAATAAGCTTATTAAGTACGGCGTTTTGGAAAAGCACATTGTTTTTGCTCACGATGCAAATACGCTTCAACGTAAACGCCAAATGGAGACGCAATTAAACAATGGTGATAAACGTGTTTTCGTAAGTTCCACCAGCAAGGGAAGTTCAGGATACAATGTTCAATCGAGAATTATAGCCATTCATAACCTCGACCAATCAATGAGTTGGACGCCCTCTGGCATCGAGCAACGGCTTGGGCGAGGGTTGCGTTCAGGCTCTTTGCTTTTGGCTCAGACAAGAGAAAAAGGCCTTCCCGACCACACAATTAATGTCTATAACTATGCCACTGACCAAAGCCTTGATAGTTTTAGATTTGGTTTGCTAGAAACCAAAGCACGTTTTATCAGCATGCTTAAAAATGCACAGAAACACCAACGTGTACTCACCGAAGAAGAAGCGGGGGAAGCATCAGAAGATACCTTTGCATCTATAAAAGCCGCGATAAGTGGTAATCCCCTCATTTTAGCTGCTGTTTCTACCGATAAAAAAATAAAACAGTTAGAGTCTAAACGCCGTGCGCATCAACATGAAGTCATGGACGCGCAATATTTTGTCAGTAAATACACTGATTACAAAAAAGAACATCAAAACACGCTTGCTTTAGTTGCATTGGATATTGAAAACGCGACTCAACACAAGGATATAATTAGCTTTACGACGTGTAACGGTAAAATAACGGCCAATGCAACTGCGCAAGAAACGCTAGATGAACGTTTAAAATTGGCTGAAACCGCAAAGGTGAAAACGCTTGAAGATTATAAGGCTCAATATCAGGCCATAGAGGAAGAATTAAAAGCGTTACTCAGCGAGGGGGAAGATAAATCATCACCAACCATAAAGCGCCTTGAAGCTTCTATGGATGATGTAACAAGCGCGTATAGAAACGAAAAGGCACGCCGCGTTCGACGCCCCCGCTGTGATCTAGAAATGCTTTTTGAAAAAGAGTTACATCTAGCTAGAAATAGAAACGGTATGTCTCTCTATGGAAGTAAATCACAATTTGGTACTTATCGAGGCTTTGTTGTTAGTGTCGGAATGGATTTTAAGAAACACTATATTTACCTAGAGGGTGAGTACTTTCAACGCCGCTTGAAGTTCGACTCGAAAAAAAGTGTGAGTACCGCCAAAGTATTAGCAACACTTGATGAAATGTTTAATGAAATATGGCAAGAGGAAAACCGAGTAAATCTTCACTATGACGGGATCGCTAAATCATACGCGGTCTATGAGCAGCGACAGCATGCACAATTTAAACATGAAAGCGAGTTGCAAGAGTTAGAGGAATTGCAACACGCTATTCATATAGCGCTATCCAATAAAAAAGACGTTGACCCAAAGTTTGCACACCTTTTACCTAAACAAAACTTTGAAAAAGTCGAGCCTATATTTGTCAGTGACATTGTTTTGCCAGAGCAGGTATCCCCCCCTGAGTGCTATTTACCAGAAAGTGAAGCGGGTACGTCAAACCTACCCACCACTACTAGTACACCAACAGTGGTCGGTAATTTCTTTGAACAAACAGCATCACTCAATTCACTATTTGATGAAGATGAGCAACTAGATGAACTCATAGAAGAACATGGTTTGATTTTTTAAATTGATAGCCACCAGTTAATATCCTTTGCAACTAAGTTCGTATTAACTGGTGGGCTTCCCCCCCACTTCTTAGAATAATTCACAAACTGTTCCTGCTTACCAAATACCCGCTTTTAACCTTACATCGCATCTTCGCCGCTGGCATGAAACTCAGTAGTTGTAAAAAGATCCCGTTTGTCGCTTAACTCACCCTTTCAATTTTGATCTCATTACGGCATAAATAATCATCTAATCATGACGCCGTCAATTAAACAGGCACTTATCCAGGCTCCTAAAAGTAAAGTAGCGAGAATTAGCATTGAGATAATATAAAACTATAAAAAATAATACATTTAACCCTAGTAGCTAGAAGTGAAGTGTTTATGAATCGTATACTTAGTAAGAAACAGCAAGGCAGGCATAATGCGTTTGTTAGGCTTGTAAAATCAAAGTTAGTTAATCCAAGTGTCATGATACCCGAGAGCCAAATAAGTGAATTTTTAGGGCAGACAATGGATATAGAAAAAGCTGCGGATGCATTCATTGAGAAACTCAACAACAGTTAAGGAAGTGACTACACGGTATGCACTCTCGCACAGAACTTATTGGTAGTGTTGATGCCCCCCCTCAGATATCAGAGCATCCCTCTGGTATCACGTTTACAACATTTACACTCACAACAAAAGAAAGGACAAAAACACTCAACGGCGAATGGGCCGACATCGTTGATAATCACCATATCGAGTTCTACGGCATTACCGCTCAGTATATCTTCGACATCGTCACGCCAAATAGCATAGTAATGATCGTTGGAAGAAATAAAAAACGTGCGTGCTCGGACGCTCATAATAAAGATCACTTTTATACGGTTGTTGAGGGTTATCAATTTAAACCTATCTGGATTAACAAGGCAGAACCAAGTATCAAGGCTGAAAATACTCAAAAGAGCCACTTTGAAGATAATGATTTTCAACTATCAAGCCCAGATAGTCCTACCATTCAACATCGGCCACGCTTAGAAGATAATGAGATCCCCCCCGATACGTTTGATGACGATATTGACAGCATCTTAGACCCAAAATACATATTAATTGATAGAGAAGAAAATGAATAAGTATTTCCTCGCCCTCGCATTTTTATTAGTGATGCCGTCAGGTTTTGCAGACATCGTAAAGAAATCATCTAGCGGTATATGTCACGACGATTCATCACCGTTCTTTGAAAGAACAAAGCGTTTTACTGAATTTAAGACGCTATCGTCATGCCTTGACAGTGGTGGAAGATTACCTAAAGGATATTCCTCTCAACATAGTGAAATGGATAAGGCTATAAGCGAAGCAAACGAGCAGCAGCGCCCTTATTCAAAAGCTTACGACAGAGATGATTGGTCGCATTGGGATGATACCGATAACAATGGTTGTAATAGCCGTGATGATGCCCTCATTCAACAAGCAGACGGAAAATTAACCTATAAAGGAAATAGCAAATGCGACGTCATTGCAGGAACATGGTATTTGCCGTATTCCGGGAAAACCTATTCAGGCCCATCAAGCAAAATAG
>NZ_JACSOE010000167.1:0-3902 GCF_014349115.1 Alteromonas sp. BZK5
TAGGTACACAGACTGAAGTGTGGTCGATTTTTAACAAAAAAATCACGAATCCTAAATTTGCGTTTAAGAATATTGAGCTCTTAACCGACGATGAGCAAGCAAGCTTAGTTGATATGGATAACAAAATGGCTGAACAGCTTGGTCTTAATTACCAAGGCTCATTTCCTTTGACCGCGCTAACTGCATTTATTGCCTCGACCGATTTTTTTGCTCCAAATTCGGATATGTTGAGAAAGCGAAATAAATTTCTTGAAGATTTCTCAGCTGGGAGTCTTTTAGAACGTTCACAGTTAAGTGCTTTCATTCAGTTATTAAAAAATGAATTGTTACTTAATGGTCAGAGTAAAATAAAGAAAGCTAATTTTAATAAGGTTAAAGGTGAGTTAGAACGTACTACTCATTATTTAGATGATATTGAAAGAGTTTATAAAGTGGTGGCGGAGAATGTTAGTGGTAATAGTGAAAGTGCGTGCCATCAATTGCAAGCTAGTTATGCAATTTTAAACTCTCAACTGTATGGCAAAGGAAATGATCTTATTAGATCTGCTGTGCAAAATACCAGAAAGAATATATATAGTGAAATCGATAAAGATGTCAAAAATGAGCAGTTTAAAAAAAGCCTTGAAAGTCAAGTTGATAAATGTATTAACGACATTCAGGTTCAATTACCTAATATAATTGAAAAGTCTGTTAAAGAGTTTGAATCTTCTGTTGTGTCAATTTTTGAACGCTTTAGTGAGTTAAGTGAAGACTTTTTATCTGTTGCAGGCCAGCTTGGAAAAAGCAAACTTGACGCTAAGTTCAATATAAAACTCAATATGGATAGCGGGCTCAAAAAAGGTGCACTTTTGGGAGCTTTAATAGGAGCTGCGTTGGCCCCATTCACAGCAGGTACAAGCTTATGGTTAACTGGAGCAGCAGCGTTTTCTGCCGTACTTGCTTTTGGAAAAGCTACATGGGGTTATTTCAATAACGATTTCAAAATGTCTGAACAGAAAAAGGCTTCTGATACGAATCTACGTAATTTAGAAAATGAACTAAAAAAAGCGCTGCAAAACAGTCTAGACGAAGGTAAAAGCGATATGCAAGCTTCAATTTACAAGCTTGAAACTGAACTTAGGGCACCAGTAAAACAGGTGATAAAAACTAAAGTGTTACTTGAACGCTCGAATCAATCACTGAAATTACTTTCGAAACAAATTGATCATATTGGAGAATGTTAATGAAAAGGACGCTGGATAGCTTTAACGAGATCAAAGCACAAGAGATTAAATTACTAGAGCGACTAAAGTTATTTCTGGAAAAGGGAATAGAAATCGGCATTGAAATAGATCCTGAATTTATAAGTAAATTACAAAGTAATTTAAAGAAGGTAGAGGGTGATAAACTAAAAGTTGCACTTATCGGTGGCTTTTCGGAAGGTAAAACATCCATTGCAGCAGCTTGGATGGAAAAGCTTGATAAGTCGACAATGAAAATAAGCCATCAAGAATCGTCCAATGAAGTCAAAGTATACGAAGTAGGTAGTGACTTTGTTTTGATAGACACTCCTGGGTTGTTTGGGTTTAAAGAGCAAGTTAATGCAGATACGAATACCTTAGAAAAATACAAAGACATCACTAAAAAGCACGTAAGTGAAGCGCATTTGGTGCTTTATGTAATGAATTCATCCAATCCCATTAAAGAAAGCCACAAAGAAGATTTACAATGGTTGTTCCGCACGCTAAATCTATTGCCTCGAACTATCTTCGTGCTGAGCCGGTTTGATGAAGTTGCTGACGTTGAGGACGAGGTTGACTATCAGTCCAATTTAAAAATAAAGCGTGAAAATATAACTGGTCGTCTTCAGGATATGATTGAGTTAAGTCAAGAAGAATTAGAGGCATTATCCATAGTTGCTGTTGCTGCTAACCCCTTTGACCAAGGTATAGAGTATTGGTTAAGTAATATTGATGAATTTAAAGCACTTTCACATATTTCAAATTTACAAGAGGCTACCAACCATAAAATTCAAACATGTGGAGGAGTCGATGAACTAGATTATGATATGCGTTCTAGCATCATAAGTGATGTACTTTATAAGCAATTGCCAGTAGCAATTGAAACAGATGAAAAAGTATCAAAAGAAGTTGAAAGACTAAATGAATTGCAAGCTCGTCTAAAGGGCCAGTTACAAACTACTGAACATCAAATTAGCGTCTCTCGAACGAATTTAAGAGAATTTATAATAAGTTATTTTACAGACCTTATTATGCAAGTCAAAGGGTGTAGCTTGGCGACGTTTGCAGACTTTTGTGAGCGAGAAATTGGTTCAGAGGGAATTGTACTCAACCAAAAGTTGCAAAGTGAATTTGATAGGCAAATAGGGGCGATTACACTTAATGTCGAAAAAATGAACGCAAGTTTTGATGGGGAAGTAAATCATTTTAATACGACGGTGAGAGAGCTAGGTAAAAGTGGTATAAATCACGCCCTTAAAGGTAACTTCATTAACAATCAGACGGTCATTGCAACACGAGATGGTATCGTTTCTGTTGCTAAAACAATTGGCTTTGACATTGGTAAAGCTCTGAAATTCAAACCTTATGGCGCCATAAATTTAGCAAAGGGTTTAAACGGAGCATTAGCCTTTGCAAATATTGCGCTAGAAGTTTGGGATTCCTATGACCAATATAAAAAAGAACAGGAGTTCATTAAAGCTGTTGGAAAAATGGAAGAGGATTTCAATAAGCAAAGGAAAGAGTTGCTAGAGTTAGTTGGTTCTGATGAGTTTAAACAAAAGTTTTTCCCAACCTACATAGAGCTAACAAACAAGTTGCTCGAACTAAATGAGAACATTGCAGCGAGCAACGAACGTAAGAACCTCTTTGCAAATTGGCGTGAAGAAGCGCTTTTGATTGAAGGCGAATTCAAAGCTTTAGCGCAACAATACTAAAATAGACTGATAGTTTAAATTAGCTTCTCAATCTTGCAACCTCATAAAAAACAGCAAGTTGTATACTAACTAAGTACTCTTGCTGTTACCCTCTACACGCGGTTTTAGTCGGAAAACCCTCACTAGTCCCAAAACAGCTTTGAAAGTTTGTGTGATCTTCACCAGCGAAACTAAACACTTCACTAAGTAACTTTTGTCCAAGTATCTGTTACATATCACGGTACGCATAAATGTTGTCTTCCGACAACAACAAGGCTAAATAGCTTGATATTTTTTATGAAGAAAACCACAATTTCACTCAAGCTCCTTAAAGCTGGTTGAGCCTTTACGATATGGCTATCACATCGATAAAATCAATCAACTCAAAACAAGACTTAGAAAATGCACTCAAGCGTTTAGATGAGCGTTGTTCGCTCATAGCTGTCTGTCTGATGAAGTCCAAACTTATTCATCAAAATTGTAAGATCAGATATGAGCTAGTACACACTAGTGTGTTCAAGTAAAGAGACTATGGAGATTTTCATGAGTGTACATTTTATTATTGGCATAGCATTTGTTTCAGTTATTGCCGTTTTGTGTTTTGCTGTTTATATCGCTGCACGTCACGCGGATAAAAAATACAACAAGTCATAGTTTTAACCATTTCTATTCCTAGAAAGATTTTACCTTCTCTGGCGAGCGCAACACGCTATAGCTATACTCACTTAAGTAAGACTGTCCACTTCCCCTAAACGTCGGTGATGGTGATGGCGTTGTTTGTGAATAGTTAAGCATATAGATTCTTTTTAGATTACGTGGACAGGACGAAACATTCATCTGAATGTTCTCATCACATATTTAATTGAATTATCTGATATTATTTTAATCCTGCATGTTCCGGCCCATTCCGATCACCCATTTCGGTTCAATCCGATCACTGATTTCGGTCTAATCCGATCGCCTATTTCGGCGTTATCCGATCAAAAAT
>NZ_JACSOE010000168.1:0-3841 GCF_014349115.1 Alteromonas sp. BZK5
GTCTTCTTGTTGCTTAAAACCAGTCAACATTTGACACCCCGTAACTTAAATTTATCTCCTTTTATGTGTATTAGTTTTTTGAACATTTCACTAAATTTTTGGTTAAAAAAATTAAAAGAAGACGTCACTTTGATAATTATTTTTCCTACAAACCAAATACACACTAGGTGATATAACTGGTGTTATTGATAACACTGAAACCAACACTACTCACTGTAATGACTAGAAAATTTGCGATACCATGGAAGCAGAGTTTGAGGTTCATAATGACTACGTTTTAGCGTGTTAAAACCTCTGGCAATTACATTTTATTACTTCCTTTCTTGTAAAGAGGGTAACGAAAATAAGAATAAAACGAGAGTTGATGAATGAAATTACTTTTTAACGGTTCTAGGGAGTCTTTTACACAGTTTGACCCTGTTTACGTTGGGACCGGGGAGAATGTGACCAATGAAGAACAACCGTCATGGTACTTTACAGACAATTTGAAAGGTGCGTTTTATCATGTAGAGCGTTATCTCCGATCTGAAGGTACCGGAAGTGTCCAAGTTTGTCTTATTGAAGAGCAATATTTGCAGGAAGCAAATGAATATCCAGATTCAATTTATCAATGCCACCCTTTAGTTGTTCCGATACAATTTTCTGAAAACATAACCATAGTTGAGAGTCTACCAACATCTATGCTTCTAAGTGAAATCATAGGGCCTGTCAAAACTTATGTCTTAGGCGACACTCCAGAGCCTTTAGGAAATACTGGTTTGCTTTCTAAATTGCGAGTTGTATAAGCTATAAAAAGTTTTGTAGCCTAGTCTCGCTTGGCAATGAACTTGGGCCATCAGAAAGAATTATTCGAAGCTTAATATTAAAAAAGCCACTTAAATAAAGTGGCTTTAAGGGTGTAGAGTGTTTTAAGCTAGTCACACGATGTCGGGGTTAGTTTCTTATCGACAGAGGCGCCATATAACTTCCCTGATTCGAACCAATGCATTTCAGTACTTAGCAGGCTGTACACTGCGTCGAAATTAGCATTTGCTACATTTTTGTTATCTGGCGCAAAGTGTAGGCCCATTGATTGAATAGCATCGAACCTAAACTGTTCAAGAAAATCACCTGCTTTTTGCATAGTTTCAAAAGATAATGCCCCATCATCTTGCGCCATAGGCGTTATAGGTCTGTAATTCAGATAGGCTCCAACTGTGGTCATTAATACCGGCCCGTTAATAATCTCAACAACTGCGTTGGACGACGAATATTGATACCGAGATGTTTGTTCCCTGATCTCAATGAGGTCATCTTCTGCATAGGTAAGTGTGACGTTCAACGGACCAAATTGGTTTTGCGTACTAATTGAGTACTCGATTTTCTCATTGACATTACATATCTCATCGCTACCAGCAGCAAGTGTTAATGTTGGTGGTTCGCTTAAGTGAGGGAGGTTTCTAATAGTCTCGTTTATATAGAAATAAGGCGCAGTATATTGGTTGGCTGTAATTTGAACATTGTCAACCACACTTTCGACTACGTGGCTTTCAGTGAGATCCATATCTGTAATGTCCTGAGCTTGCCCCTGAATCACTATATCTCCACTGGCGCCATCGTATGCAGTAATGTAAAAATCCCCCCAGGCTTCATAGATAGTCAAAGAAACACCGGTTAAAGAGAAGCTAAAATCGTTTTTGATGACGTTGATTTCAGCATCTGGCATGTCATATGTAGTTGCGCCGTATTGGGAGGTCACAGCGAAATTAGGTGATGATGCATCAAACGCTATACTCACTTCTACCGGTTCGCCATTAGTTTCTGAACGGCCTTTCAAGGTCAATGTCGATGCGTTGTCGTCTGCCCCTGAATCATCAATGTATTTTGACGAAAAGCTAATTGGTACATGTGGCAGGAAAGAAGTCGATAATTCAGGTTCAGGGCTTCCCGTATACATCCAGCCCCCATCTAATTCAACATCAACCGCGGAGAATGATGACGGTACAGCGTTTAGTAGAGAGTACCCGTGAGAACCTGAATTAAATTCAAAACTGGCACCATCATTTGCTTGAGCTTGTAGCGTAAAGCCTGTCCAATCGGCTCCCTGCACGAAATGCAAATTAAGATTAGAGAATTCATAACTATTCCCGTTTACTGTAACCGTGGCCGACCCGTTAGGCACTGCAAAAGAATTCGGCGACGATTCAACCAATGCAGGATCTTGGTTATCAAAATTAACTTTAATTATAGTTTCACCAGTCGAAGTTTCACCTGTTATGACATATTCGATCGGTTCAGCAACTACATTGAATGCTAATGTTGCTAAGAGGCCTTTGAGTAATATCTTCATACCATTCCTTAAAAGTAAAATATTTAACTGCCAAAACAACGCAAAACAAACTTGGCTTTTAGAGGTGTGCAAAATGGATTACACGTTAATCACAACGAAATCGTTGTATTACTAGTGTATAAGGATTTTAAAATGCGCCATTTTTTGAAAATTTCATATAAAACAATTGTTTATGTTCGTTCTCGAGGGGTGTAAAACTTACTGGTGAAAGCGGTTGTTAATGGGCATAGCGCAGGGGAAAGGTTTGTGCTTACCGGCGACACAGTGAACCTACCTAGAAAACACTTTGACTTTATAGAGTTACTTACTTCAGTTTTTATATTTACGCATAATTTTCTTAGGTTTAAATACCACCAGCAGGAGTAATGTTTATATTAATTTGATATCTTCGTTTTACGACTTCAGACGCCTCAGTGACAGACATCTTCGCGTTTATCAACTCACTCATTAAGTAACAAGCGTTTGCATAATTAATGTGTTCAGCATTTATTGTTTGGTGTTGAAACAATCCTTTATACCGTTGCTGATATTTGTCAGTGGATTGGCTTACTAAACGGCTTATTTCTTCGTGTATGGACATTCCTTCAGTATTTCGGCGTTTAGTCATTATCCGGTTCACGACAAAGTCACAACCTTCTATTTCGTTAGATTTTATTCGCTGCTTAAAATCATCATCCCCCAAACACAGCAGTAATTTGACGTCGTCGACTAACACTACGCTTATCTCGCAATTGTAATGTTGCAGCGTTGTCACGAACTTAAAGGCCGCATCTTTTTTTTGCTTGTTGTTGAGATAAATAAGTGGCTTATTGAGGGCCACAAGGTGTTTTTCGTGGGCATGGGGTACAAAATCTCCACCCATTGCAACGACCAAATAACCTCTATCAATCATGAGAGAGGCCACGACTGGGTCGGCTGTGACATAAATCGGCTCATTTTTTTGTTTATCTGACACAACCCTCACCCATCGATAACCGAAAGGAATATCAGTATTAAGACTGCCACTTTTCACCATGCTAGCTGTTTTTAGGTCAACAGGAATGCATTGAATACTGCTACTATTCCTATACCAAATGATAAATGGCGAGTTATAAAAACCAGGTACCCAACCTTTATCAGACAGCAATTTGTCATCGTTTATGATTTTTAAAAGCGACGCATTGGTTGGCGGGTACCAATAAAAGAGCTTATTGCTTTTAGCCTGAAGTATCGCTGGATGTATTCCATTTTTATCAAGGGCAGAAAGCTTTTCTCGAAATAACTCGTGACAATAATTATAAAGCTGGGAGTGGCTAAATGTTTTAGACATAAAAAAGCCTATCTGAATAAAACTAGATAGGCTAAGTGTATTAAAACTGAACAATTATCTTGCTCGCTTTTGTTCTGATATCGCTTAACGTTAATAACGGGGATCTTGATAATCCAAATCATTGCCAGAAACAAAACGATTAATTAAGTTCTTATAGTCTATGCCGTCATGCGGGTGGTAAGACTGGTACCACTCGGCAATGT
>NZ_JACSOE010000169.1:0-3696 GCF_014349115.1 Alteromonas sp. BZK5
AAACTATACCGTGATGCAGGCTTTACGATAGAAAACGAAAGCTACGATTACAACGTCACTTCTATCAACTACTTTAAAAACCATATGAATGTTGGCGATTTAGTCATTGTTTCAGATGGAAACCAAAAGTTTAGAGCCATAGCTGAAGTGACTAGTGAATATTACTTCGAAGAAAATGAAACTGGTCATTATTGCCAGCTAAGAAAAGTACGATGGTTAAAAGTTTATTCCCCGTCTCTACCAACAAGTGAGCTATTCAGTAAAAATCTTTCGCAACAAACTATTTATAGTTTAAAGCCCCCAACTCTGGATTTAATAAAACTACAGGCTTTACTGACCGGGGGGGAAGAAAAAGGCAGTTTAGCGGTTGGATCAAACATCTCTGGTTACGCAGTTACGTCGATAAGTAGTGAAATCATTGAGTTCAAGAAACCTAATGGCTCTCGGTTACCGTTACCAATGAGTATTATTAATGAGCTCGTTGACTTGGTGAAAAATGGCAAAGGTACTATAGAAGACATAAAAAATAAGACGTTATTCGACAAAGTAGAAACGAACTTAGAGAAATATCTAGTTAATGGTTACAGCAATTTATTGGCTCAACTAGTTGCCTATATTATTGATAATGGACTTTCTTTTGGTGATCGGGTGTCCAGTGACAATAGGGTACTGATTATCGACGAAATTAATCGAGGGAATATAGCCAACATTTTTGGTGAGTTAATTACTTTGATTGAGCCGAGTAAAAGAGCAGGTGAACCAGATGCTTTATCCGTGACTCTTCCGTATACCAAAAAGCCATTTAGTGTGCCTTCAAACCTCTATCTACTCGGAACAATGAATACAGCTGATAAGTCGTTAGCTCAGGTAGACATTGCGCTTCGGCGGCGGTTTGAATTTGTTGAAATGATGCCTGACTATGAGCTACTAAAATCAATCCCCAAAATTCAGGGAATTGATATTTCGCGCCTAGCTAAAGCAATTAATCAACGAATCGAATTGTTGTTCGATCGCGAGCACACTATAGGACACAGTTTCTTTCTTCCTCTTATTAGTGAGCCGACTATTGAGAAGTTAGGGGAAATATTTGAACTTCAAATCTTGCCTCTATTGGAAGAGTATTTCTTTGAAGACTGGGAAAGGGTTGGGCAAGTGTTAGGAGACCATCTCAAAGCCGCAAGTAATAAAGCTGAAAGCGATAATAGATTCATTATCGAGAAATATTCTACGAGTGAAATTGCAGAACTAATGGGAAGTGAGTGGGAGCCCAATGGGGTGCAGGTGTTTGTAAGAAATGATTATGCTTTGACCAATCCAGATGCCTATATAGCGTGTTATGAACCACGTTAAATCTTTTGTTCAGGTTAAAGAGTATGGATTACTGGTGGAAACCGGTGACGATACTAACCCTAATCATGCAGAAGTCTCGACTTCGGCGTTTAATTGGTTGATGAGTAACGGCTTAAGCATAGCTGGTAGAGAGCTTGTTCGTGTTAAGCGAATGGGTAAGAAGCTCGCGTTGCAAGTTGTTAACTTTGTCGGTGTACTTGACACTCCGTGCGGTACACGTATAGAGATTCTGCCGAAAATCTACAGTGACCAAACGTCAATAGAGGCCTCAAGAAAAACGCTACTGAAAATGTTAGCAGTTGTTGAAAACTTAAAGCTAGAGCAATTCAATAATGCCCATCTTCAAGTAGTAAATCAGCCATTAATTGAAGTGCTGATTTCACAGTTTTTGTCACAAGTTTCTCTTCTACTAAAAAAAGGTCTGCGTAGTGAATATCAACGCGTTGATGCTCAAAGAAGTTTTCTGAAAGGACGGTTGAACACAGCCAAACAGATGCGACAACGGCCCGGAAGAGATCATATCTTTCAAATTTCCTACGATACCTTTTCTGTTAATAGAGCTGAAAACAGGCTTATTTTGTCTGCTGTTTATATTGTTTCGAGATGGACAAGAAGTTCACAAAATCAGCGTCTTGCGAGAGAACTTATCTTTGCCTTTGACGGTGTAAATAAATCAAATAACCACAATGAAGATTTTAAGCGTTGGTCGACGGACAGAAATCTAATTCACTATCGAAATTTAGAATCCTGGTGCAAATTAATACTTTTCAACGAGTCTCCGCTTACCATGTCGGGCAATACGGAGGGGGTATCATTTTTGTTTCCTATGGAAGTCTTGTTTGAGCGATATGTAGAGAAGAAACTAAGCAAATTATTACCGAGTCGGTTCTCAGTAAAAGGCCAAATAAAAGGAGAGTCACTCACAAGCCATAATGGACAGAATTGGTTCAACTTGCGCCCAGATATCGCTATTTATGACAATGGTGAGATAGCTGTTATTGCTGATACTAAGTGGAAGATAATTAACGAAAATCTTAATACATCGAAAGACAAATATTATCTAGCACAATCAGATATGTATCAGTTATTCGCTTACGGTGAGAAGTATCTCAAAGGGCAGGGCTCTCTAGTGCTTATTTATCCTAAAAATGAAAATTTTCTTGAATCTCTTCCATCATTTGAATTTAAACCAGGTTTACTTTTACACGTAGTCCCTTACGATCTAGACAAAGATGAGCTCCGAATAAACGCGCCTATACTTTTTTAACGACATTTCGATAACAAGTAGCGTAAAAAATCGTGAGACATGAATCGCTAACTAAAGAATAACTATGCTAATAGAGGGAACTGCACCGGAGTAGTAGTTGTTCTAATATGGTACGTAGCAAAAACTTTCTTCCAGACGCAAAAAAACCGACTAAAAAGTCGGTTTCAGTATCTACTTCGAAAAGAAGAAGATGGTACCAGTGGGCGGACTTGAACCGCCACGCTATCGCTAGCAACGGATTTTGAAAAAAATGCGTCTGCTTAAAGTTATATATTTCAACTGGTTATATTTGAGCAAAGAAGCTTTGCAAATTCTTTGCATAAAGAGCGTTAGGCGTTTCAGTTGCAGCACTCTAGGCATTCTTACTCAAAAATACTCCTTAATTTCAACATGCCGCCATACCAGCTATTTAACAGGTCTCTTGATATATCAGGAAAAAATAACGGCATCAACAACGTTCCTAAGATGACTGTTGCGAGAATATAAACAAAGAAGCCTTTTAGTTTTAAGCGCCACCTTAGCACATCCTGGCCTGCACTTAATAAGTCGACGTTACTGTGCAGGTCAACTGTGCGTTCCGATTCTGATTTAAGTGACAAGGACAACTTCGCATTATTAGTTCTTAAACTTTCGTTGATACTGTCAATTTTTTCGATTTTGTTCTTTGCAGAGGCCAAGCTATTTAATGACTCTTTGAACAGAGTAGCCAAGGATACAGCTTCACTCCTAGATACTTTTATATCTTCTTCCAGAGCAAATATTTTCTGTTTTAGAATTTCCTCTTTCTCTAACCACAGAGCCGAATCTTTGTCGTAAATCCTCGTCGAAACTGGGTCAACCTTCAATTGCCCCACGATTCCTTTGGCAAACCATTGTAGTAGATTATTAATATGTGCCTCTACCAGTTGATGTCCCCAAGGTTGACCTTTAGGCCAGTTTGGGCGCTCAGCCGGGAACTGTCTTGCACTTCCTTCCTCAATATGACGTGGTCAACCAAAATCACACAACCCAGTTAAGCCGCTTTTTGTAAGTTAGCCATGTCAGCCTCATATTGATTTGGACTCTTGTAATCCAGATAT
>NZ_JACSOE010000170.1:0-3641 GCF_014349115.1 Alteromonas sp. BZK5
CCTTGGGAATATTCAATACATCCCCCAATGAAAAGCTTTTTAGAACACCATGAGCCGACATAATGGGTCGATAGTAACTTTATTTTTTGGGTTGTTTCGAAGTCTTCTTCGTCACACGCAAAAGCAATACCAACCGCTAGGTTATAAACGTTGTATATTGTGTACGCCAACATGATCCAGCCAAAGATATTTGCCGCAGTATTTAAAAACTCCCCTGTTGCTGTACCTGTATTAAAGCCTATAGAACCGTCAGCACCTGTAACAAAAATTGCGTTAGCCGTGTCTACGAAACCATTTTCTAATAAAAAGTTGTTGATCCCGTTGGCTAGGTATTTATACATCCCCCCTATAGCTTCTTCTTCACCCACTGTAGCAACTGTTGCATTGGCTATGCCTGCAGACTGTGGGGCCGTATTGGCAAGAACTTCTGCACTTTGTCTAGTTGTTTCGGCTGCAGCCCCCGCATTTCCCGCTACTGCGGTACCGACATCAAAATAATCCGCAGCAATGCCTACCACTTCTCCTTCAGGGTCAAAGCCTAGAGTTTTGAACGTAGATTCCCAACCAGCAACGATTGGCTTTGTAACAAAAGAATAGGCATCTGCGCCGAACGTGCTAGCCGTATCTGAAACGCCTTGAATGAACTCACTCATGGCCCCCATGCCATTCCCTAACGCAGTACCATCTGCAGTTTGCTGAACTGCTCCCCACGCTTCGGACATATAACCAGTGATGTTTACTCTTTCATCCAACTCATCTAGCAACTTATACATCTGCCAGTAAGCCACAATATCCATTCCGCCCATACCCAAATCATCTGGGTTGCAGCAGTCTTGAGCCCCCCAGACCGTTGGTGTTTTACAGCGGGTAGCTTTGCCTGAAAACAACTTACATGAGGACTCATTGATTTCGCCATCACTTCCTACTACGCATTTATTGTCCTTAGCTTCTTGTAGAATCTGCATAGCAGCTGTAGCACGCAAAAATGCATCATTGCTCTCATCGGCGAGATTATTACATTCGCCATTTATACAATCGCGGGGTGTACCACAGTCAATTTCTGTTGAATCGTTTGTACCAGGCGTGCTGAATTGAGTTTCGCTTACACACTCAAACACATGTGACTCATAGAGGCAGACTGTTTCGCCATCTCTATCTAAACTCTCTTCACAACGGGTTTCTTCGGGCTTATGCTCACAGGACTCATCTTCTATAAAAGCCGCGCAGGAGTCTTCAAAGCTGCTTCTTAAATCCTCACCAATGTCTAAACAGGTAGTACCTCCAGTTACTGCGTTGTACTCGCAATATTGTCCATTCATACAAGCATCATAATCTGCTTGTGGAAGCCCAGCGCATGCCACCTCCCTGTCAAGAGATGCAAAGCCCCCAAAGTCACTTGGGTCTACGTTAATTGTGGCGTCATAACAAAAGTTAGGTAATCCATGCATGCCATCTGGCGTCCACTCTGGCATAAACCCAAAATAGCCTACGTGCGGCCAATCAATTGGTACGCCGTCATCGGATATTCGTAAGCTTTCATCATTATCAATAACGTAATCGCATACCGCGGTTCCATCAACAGTACCTGAGGTATATAAGTCAATAACGGTTTGACAGTTGGGGTCTTCATCTGCCTTTGGCCGAAACCCTTGCTCATCAATCCTGTGGATATCAGCGATAACCTCAAAAGGCGCTATGCCACTAAACTCGATTTCCAACTCATATTCATATCTATCCGTTGGTCTCCCGATTGTCTTTAAGGTGTAGGATTCAACTGTATCCCCTACAACTCGAATGTTTGTCGGGAAATATTCATCCACACCATAAGTACCTTGGTCAAAAACAGTCACTTCTGCTTCTACTGGTGCCCCTAAGACTGAGAAGCTTTCCACTCTTGGATAAGTATCAAGGTCATCTATGAGCACTTTTTTGATAATGGTATTGGAGTCATCAACCGGATCAGGAGGTACAGGTGTATCAGTTGAAATTTGTCCCATGAGAATCACTTGTATTCTATGGAAACTGTAATAAACCAAATCATCGCTAGGGTACTCAGTATGATCCGTAACATTGATAATTTTTGGGTAATACCCATGAATATCTAGAGAATCAGTAAGCATCCAACCGCTACCTGAGCCTACATCGAATTCCCCATCTTCAGAAACAGTATATGGCGCTCGCGTATTATCAAATGATTGGTCTAATCTAGGGTGCTCGACAGGTTCAATCAAATACTCTTCTCTATTTCCCACTATCGTATGAGGTGGGTTAACAAAAGTCATTTGATCTTCGCTTAGTGATTCTCTAAATATATCGGCGTTATTATAAGCATTACCCCAGTGGCTTGTCCCGGTACCATCAACGAACCTTTCCTGCGGAGGGCAATCACTTTCCATATAAGATAGGGGATGGCACCAATCATTCGGAGTCTCGAAATACCTATAGCCAAATTCCATTGACAATAAATTTGTTTCTGGACTAACAACATAGTCTTCTGGAGAGTCAATAAAATCACCTAAGTTACTTGGTAAAGTCATATTAGGTGCTAGGAAATCAGAACGTACTGCGTAATTTCGAATAACCTGAGACTCAGAATATAAGGTACTTCCACCAGGTGGACTTAGTGTTAATTGTGCTCTGATGTATTCATCAGAAGCCGCTGATGTGGCAACCCTATCAATCTGTGTAGTCGTTAGTACATCTATTTCAAGGCAGGTACGTCGAGTTGATTGAAACCCTGGGCAGTTACGTATGTCATATGCGTCAAAACCACTTGAAACAACATCTATACTTGGCTCAGAGTCGATTGGGTATTTTATTACTACTTTTTCGTTTACTTTTGTGGATTTTAGATACCGTTCGGCCCTACACACTTGCTCAGGCGCGTCACCACCGACTAAGCAAATATGCCTGCCTATTAGTCCTGTTCCTTCACCATCTTCACCTTCTTGAACCGTTTCTACACACTCTTCATTTTGTAGTTCTGCATAATAGGGATGTGTGCCATCGGCGATTGAAGAAAAGTCGGTGAGAATGGAATCCTCAGCTCCTAAAAATTCCTCAGCACCGGTATTGCCCCTCATGTCATCAAGCAACGAAGCCTGCTTGGCAAGTTCACATCGTTGTTGTTCATCTGTAGAAGTAAGCGAGGAACATTCCACATCGGCGAATGTTGTTTTATCCAACTGCATTTGATAGACGGAATCTTGAACTTGATGAGGGTTATCTCGAATGTCCTCTAGGTCAGCAGCATAGGCTTCGTGTTGAGCCTGTGAGAACCCCTGAAACATATCGCCCATTTTTATACTTGAAAAGTTATAAGTTCCATCTGATTGTTGGTAAGTGTGTTCCTCAACCTCCCCAGTCACTGGATTTGTCGTTGAAATGGGTGAGTTGTCTACGCTAGGCAGTGTAAAGTTTTTTACGCCCAGTGCTCCGTCCCATTGCCCCCTGTTAATTTGCTGGATTCTTCTTTCATCTTCCTCTGATATAGCTTGCGCCATCACGTAGGTCGGCAAAAATGCTGGGCTAAGTAAATTGATAAGGAGAATGGCATTGATTAAATACGCACTCACTCTGTGAAATTTTTTAACCTGCATCGATAGCTTTCCATCTAAGTAATTACACTGGTATTTAAAATG
>NZ_JACSOE010000171.1:0-3640 GCF_014349115.1 Alteromonas sp. BZK5
GGAACATCAGCATCTTGCTATCAATTGCTTCACTGAGTCCTTTTTCGATTTGAATTTTCGCTGCCGCAATTCGTGCGGATTGCAGACCCGCTTTTGAGATTTTGGCTGCATTGGTGGTACTGACAGTTTTGGTTTTACCCGAACTTGTTGTTGCAGTAGATGCAGATTCACCAGTGCTCAAATTAGCATTCTCAGCGGTAATGGCGTTTTCAGTTTGGCTAACTGTCTCGCTTTCGTTACTAGCGTCCTGTTGTGTCGTAGCGAATTTAGCCGCACACTCAGTAAAACAGGTCTTATTGCGACAAACGTTATTCATAACGTTGCCAAATTTTTCACTGAGTTTGTTATGAATAAGCGAAATGTTGTCAGAACAAGAACTACACTCTTTAATCTGTTCATCACCGAGTAAATCAGCACTGATCAACGAAATTGCGCTTTGTTCAACCTGTGATACGGGGATCACTGTGCCAAATTCAGCGATTTTTTCTTCACGTTGCTTATCAAACCACGCTTGGCTTTTTTGCTTAAAACATTCGATATTTTTGCACGTACCCTCAGAGCCGCAATCCTCTGTATCTACAAAAAGGCTACTTTGAACCTCGCTGTTTGACGGACATTGCTGACAATCTGATTTATCGAACTTTGCTAAAGACAGTGACACACTGGCTTTGCCAACGGCTGACAACAAATCATCGTGGGTCATATCGCCTTTAACCAGTTTTTCTAAGTACTGTGTTTGCTGGTCGTCTGGCAGACCTGCGAGGATAGTAGCTGTTTTAAGCGCAATTTTATTATCGTCAAAGGCAATCATTGCATCGTCAATCAAAGCGGTAAGTAGCAAGCGGTCATTGACCTTTTTTGAGGTCATATTCAAGCGAACTGCAATGATTTCGGCTTTCGTTGAATCATCACCCTCTAGGATAGTGAAAAGGCGTTTAATGGCAGTACATTGGTCGGCTAACGATAAGCCTGAGCGATTGAAATTTTCCGCAAGATTAGCTTCGGTGGTTTGTGCTTCATCGGTATCTTTATCAAGCACAATGGCATTAATCTCAGTTTTGCCAAGCTGAGACATAGCTTCAAATCGTTTAAAGCCAGCTATCAACTCGTACTTGCCGTTATCGGTGGGCTTGACTGTGACAGCAGAGATTAAGCCTATACTGTTTATAGACGCTTTAAGCCCGTCAATATCGACCTGAGAAATTTTACGTCTGGTATTGGCGAAAGTCAGCACTATATTGGCTAACGGGATGGTTGCAACAGTTGCATCAAACTCTTTGTCTACATCATTGGATTCAACAGAAGTAACTTGCTCTGACTTTGTTTCTTCTGCCAATTCCATAGCGTCTTTATAAACACTCATTAATCTGTCCTCATTGGGGTGGTTTAGACAGATTTATAGTTACATGAGTCTGATGTACCGCTACTTTTTGAGAAATTAAAGTATGGGTAGTTATCGTTAACTTAACTTGATGTCGTCACGAAATGCTACATTTGATAATTGAATAAATAACCATGACGGCGTAAGTGCCAAGGCTTTATAAAACCTTCATTACGGCGTCACTAGCACCTGCTCAATGTCGTTCATTATGTTCTGAGATGAATCTTGAGTTTCAAAATCATCTTCTAAGTGTAGGTTGAGTTCCAGTTGGTCATTAGGCCTTACTCCTAGCAGCATGAGTTCAATCACATCCGTAAGATCAGCAGAGCGGTCATTTCTAGTATTCGTAAGAATTAGTCTATGGTTTGTTTTTTTTGCGATAAACTGAAGCTGATACGCATTCCGCATGTGTATTCTAGCGGTTTTAGCAAGAATATTACGGCAAAGAGGTTCTCTTAATACTGCGGTCATTGTTAATACTCAATCAATATATTTGATTGGTAATGTATTAAATATTTGCGAAATACAAGGATAAAAGGGGCAATACCATTGGTATAGTTTAAGCGTATGTTCTATCTATCAATTGAGTGGTTATGCACAGCTTGCCCCCATGGTTATGAACCGTTTTGGTGTATAACTTTTCTACTGGTTTAAAAATTGTCGAGCGGCCTCGTCGCAAATCTGAAACTCTTTTTTTAAATTACCTGATTCGAATGGATTGCTGTCTTCTGATGCATCTTTAAACCAGGCCTGGTATTGTTTGCTGTATCCCCTGAATTCTTCAATCGTTTGAGAAACATCGTCACCGTCAGGTTTTTCGTTTCTTAATTTTAAAGATGAAACAAAGAGTGCGTTTGGATCTATCTCAATAGCTTTGGGGGCTCCTTTGATGGAATTGGTAATGGTGAGCAATGACGCGCATCTTATTAATACGGTACCTACTATCTTCACATCCTTGGTATTATTGTATTCAGAAAGCATTTGCTCTACAGATTGATTAAAAGGGCTGCTTCCAAAAGCTGGAAGTGATATTGCGATAAGAAATCCCGTGCTTATTAATTTTTTCATAAAAATTTCCAAATCATTCCAAATATCTATTAATGTATAACGTGCACTTCTTACTTTAAGATGTCCCATGGCAACGTTGACCAACTGGACCTGTAAAATGAAAATCGAATATTGGCTCTATCATGATCATGTACAATATCGCTTCAATCTTAGCGACATCGGGGAGCCAGTGGATGTTTGGATTGATGATAATGATGCGGTAGATAAAACCTTTCAGTTTGGTGGTGAGTTAGGTATTAAACTGGTTGCACATCGTTTATATCAGAACGCTGGACGTTTAGGGTATTTTTCTGGGCCAGTCAATTGGCGCAGAGTGGGTAGACTAACTGAAGTTGAAAGTTGTATCTATGATGACAACGACCGATATCTTTTATTATGCTATTTATTGGACAATGAAGCGTATGTGGTAATTGATGAAGATGGAAAACCGCTCATGCAGTTACAATCCGCAAGCCTACCAATAACCCCCTGTTATTCTGAGGGTATCGAGAGTGGAGTGGTTATCGATATGGTAGGTGCAAAAACACAAAGTAAAAAAAAGGAGAGTAACCCAACTTTTTCAGGCAACCCTCCACCATCACCGTATTTATAAATTGTTAGATACAGTGACCTCTTCCTGATTTTTTTCGAACAATGCTTTCCATTCTTCCTCGGTAAAAATCTCTGTTCTGGCATCGTGAATGTTTGCATTGATCATGTTTGACTCCACCATTTTTACTTGACCACTATGGGCAAATAAATTCATAAATGTAGCCTTTCCTTTTGTTATGACTAAATCACCTTGGCAGGTCTTGACGATAGTTTCTCTAGAACCGATAGGAAACTGTGAGATACAATTTTGCGTCTCTATTAAAATAAAGTTTGGATAAACTTCACTAGCCTTGGCAAAAGCGAGCGTTTGGCTGTTATCGTAATCCCAACGGTAATATTGCCCCATCCGATGTAATGACGCTGTGAAAGTTTCTCTTGTCGTAACTTTAGAGCCAAAATATCGTTTTCCATTGACCCTTATAAAATCAGCATCCCACACTGATAAAATTGGTCTAACCCTGTCAAATGAGTCGTAATTACTTGGCATTACAAGCAGGTTGTTCGAATAGCTTTTTGACTTATTTTCCCCCAAAAGAGTCTTTTTTGCCCCATAGACTTCCACTTCACTGATAGGAGATTCAACATCCTGAGCTAATTTCC
>NZ_JACSOE010000172.1:0-3621 GCF_014349115.1 Alteromonas sp. BZK5
CCGATGAATAAATCAGTCTTTGAACAGCCCCGTCCAGATTTTATGCGGGTAGATGACAAAGGTTTTGAACAAGAATTTAAACCGATTGCACAGAAAATACAGAGTCATTTGGGCTCACTTTACACTCAAAATGTTTTTGAGGATGGGGACACCTTATCTCATCAACAACTTTGTACCTGGGTTGGTGCAACTGCGGTTAAATTAATTCCCGATACGAGTATGCGTCAGTGGTCCGTGTCTATCGACGACCAATTTGAACTGGCAGACATTTTGTGGGCAAAAACTATTTGGACACTGGTTCATGTATTGCCAATAGGTTTTATTGTTTCAAAACACCGCTTTGGCAACTCTGGGTACTCATGGAATCCAGCCTTAAGCGCCCTTCGTAATTCAGTGAGCGCTACAAACTCAAATCGACTTTTCTCCGGCTTTCCTATATCTCAAGCTGTATTACATAAGCTTTTTCCTGAGTACTTAGAATCGCCTCACTCAATGCTCTCATTTGCACTCATTGATACATTTTCATCACGCCCTAATACCGACAACCCATTTTATAACGGTATTAGGGATGCAATTAGGATGACATTGATAAGATATCCTTATCCTATTCCATATTTTTGGAGAGAATTCATAGAAGCTTTCTTCTCGCACAACCCTCACGATCTGATGAAATTCAATGCTGCAATGAAACAGCTATCGCCTTCTGAAAGCGTAAAAATTGACCACGAAAATAGCGCTGTTCAAAATTCGGAAACCGAAACAGAGTCCCCTTCCTTACATCAACATTCAGAAGACAGTACCGAAGTAGAAGAGAATACATCTGTGGCAATAAAACCTGTCGTTGCCGTTGAGCATGACAGTAGCTTTGCCACTCCAACCAAAAATTCTGAATCCCCAAGGAAAGAATTAAACAGAGAAAAACAATTTCATCAGGAGATACTTTCCGAAAATTATGTTTTGTGGGGCAAATCAGACGACCCAACAGACCAAGCTCAATACATGCGAGAGATCATTTTGTATTGGGGAAAAATCGTTTCCGAGAAAGTACAAAGTGGTAAATTCAACATCAATTCTCCATCTGCGTTTGCTTATATTTATTCTAAAAATATCTACATTACAGAAGGGGGCTTAAAACGGATGCTTGCATTAGTTGATGATGAGCATACTGATTGGGTGTCTTGGATGTGCCATGTTGGTTTGCTAGCACCTGTCGATGGCACGTTAACCACTCAAGATTCGACTATTCCCATAAAAACATGGCAGTTGAGAGAGCGGGTAAATCAATATTTTGTTCCTGATTTGATGTCCTATTCAAACTCAGATGCATTTTTGCCTAAAGCTGAATTAGTAACTTAATACACTAACTACTATTCACATATATCGAGGAGTAGCAAGTGCTATTTAGTAAATTCACAGGTGACCGGGGGCAAATGATAACCATCGCTAATCGGATGGGTATCACGATTTTTGCACTGGTTATAATGCTTATGTTTGCTGGTTATCATGCAATCACAAACAAAGTTATTATACAGTTAATTCCCCCGCACTTAGATTCACGGGTTACCGTTGCTTATAACAGTGCGAGTAAAGAGTTTCACCTTAAATATGGACTTTATGCGGCAGTATTAATGGGTAATGCAAACCCAGAAACTGCTAAATCAATTACAGAAGCACTGCAGTATGTCTTCTCTCCAGAACTTTATAAAACCCACAAAAAAGATCTATTTGCGCAGTCGGAAAGTTTAGCAAAGACGTCTTCTACAGTTCAGTTTGAGCCAAGTCGTTGGGAGTACGAGCCTAAAACGAATTTGGTTTTTATTACTGGCAAGCAAACATTGCGTCCAGAAAACGGACGTCCAAAAATCAAAACCATGACTTATGAATTTTTATTAAAGGTTGTCGACTATGTACCAACTATTGAACACTACGCGCTGTATGAAGGCCCGGCTCGTAATCTTGAGTATCGCACTAAGCAGCACAATATCGCCAATAACTAGTGCAAAAGAGTTGACAGAGAATGAAGCGGGTGTTTCTCCGCATCAAGTTCAGATGTCTGCGCCACAGAAGATGCTGGAACTATTTGTCGAAGAGTCAACGACGGCGATTGTCGGTGCTTCAACATTGGATTTGAATGTCATTATAACGCCTTTTAAACGGGCCAAAGTGACGCACAACACTAATGAGTCTTTTACGATTGACAATAATAAGGTTTTCTTTCAGTCAATGTCACAAGATCCTTTTTCGGTTTTCCTTACTGAAGATGATGACCCTAGTGCTCCTCAATACAAAATGATGTTTGTGCCTTCTAAAGTTCCGATAGGGTTTCAAATCAAGCTAAAGCCGGATATTCCATATGTTCCAAAATCTGCAAAACGTGAACAGAGTGAGTCTCCTAAAAGTGATGGTTACTCTACCGATCTTTCCAATATAGCGACAGGTGTAGCCAAATTTCTTGCAGATAGACGAGACCTCAAGCATTTACCGGAAGGTTTTAGGGTTGATGATGATTTTGCTAAACCCCCTTATTACATCGGAAATGTATTGATGAACCCCGAGCTCAGACTAATTGGCACAAACTACGACGTTTACGTGATGAACGCAAACAACCGAGCCAACATTGACTTGCAGTTAAGTGCACCTGACTTTGCGACGCTATCTCCAACAACTGGTGTTATAGAAGATGCTTATGAGGACGAACGCGCTCGCCTAGTTGGGTTCTATCCTCGAAAAGTATTGGCACCAGGCCAATCAACAAGTCTTATCTTGATTCACGAACCAAGACGACTATAGGGACTGGTAATATGAGCTTACAAAATTTAAAAGACAGGTATGAAGCACTCCCGCCAAAGAAAAAGAAGTTAGTTACATTTGGCGGACCTATCCTCATCATTATATTTATTTGGATGCTTTTTAGCTCTGATGAAGATTTACTAAAAGTGCCAGAAAGAAACGTTTCAGAGGTTGGCCTTTTTGGTGTAGATGATGAAGATTTGACAGTTGGAGATTTGTCTACAAAGGTTTCAGCGTTGGCTAATCAAGTTGAATTGATGTCGCAACGAGAGAACACTAATGCAACATCCCTTAAGCGAATTGAAGACATTTTACAAAGTTTAAATGCTGATAACGCAAACTTACAGACCCTCTATGAAATCCAGCGTCGAATCAGTGAATTAGATGAAAAAATTGCTGATGTTCAAGTGGAGGCTAAAGCGCCTAGAACAGACCGGGCGACCATTACATATGTAGAAACGAAGCCTGATGCAAATGAAGAACCTGAACCAGGCGAAACTGTCACGGTTGAGCCTGATATTGTTGTTCCAGAAGAGAAAATGAATACTACGTTCGATTCAAATAAAGAATCGTTTAGTTATACCGCACAGCGTACCGAGATTCCTGATGATCCAATTGCATTCGTTAATCAAGCATCACGTGGTGGTTCAAATCCGATTAAGACGGAAACCGGGAACATGTTTGTTAATTCTGGCGAACCTGGTCCAGCTTCTGCGGTTAAATCAACCACCAGCTTAACTGATGAAAATGCAAAAGCAGATAGCCAAAAGGATGTTGGGAAAAAATACCGTGGTAAGCGAGTGCTTGCAGGTGCAGTTGTCCCATTTGTAC
>NZ_JACSOE010000173.1:0-3557 GCF_014349115.1 Alteromonas sp. BZK5
GCATAGTCAGCTTTATAGCTAATTTCTTTTAGCGCCAAGACGCGGTTTTCAAATGGTGAAGAAGAATAATCTATTCCATTAAACTCAAGCACATCGAATACATATAAGCCAATATCCCCCATATCTTCGCAATCAATTAGTAAATCCTTTTCGTTGGCTAACGTAATTACGTCGCTGGCAAAGTTGTTGTTTAACTGCACAATGCAACCGCGCTTGTTGTATGCCTCAATTTGACCACTTGATACTCTGACGACTCTGCGTTCACCGTCCGCTTTTATTTGGCAGAAATAGGTCTCTAGCCATTCATCATTTATGATGAAAGAGGCACGCTCAGGGGTAACAGCATTTAGCAGTTGAGGGAAAAACACTGGCGCCTGATTTTCAATATTATTTGTAGAACTATTTAAAACTTCAGTATCAATCGAAGCCAGGCCAAAATCGGTGTCTCTTGCACTATCAGATGGCGAGTCTGATATTTCGACATCTGACGGAGTGAGAGCTTTTGTATCGCGCTGAACAAACGTTTTTGTATTGTCGCTGGTGGATTCAACCACATACCCTTTTTTTATCTTTGAGGCGATCAATCTGTCAGCTATTTTCATTGCTTCATTGAGAGGTATAGGTGATTCGTTTTTCCTACCTGTTACTAGGCTACTCCCAATGCGGCCGTGTGAGTAATGAACGATTACCCCGCTTTCTTCTGCTTCTAATGAAATGTTGTACTCTTTAAAACTTCTTCCAACTGTATTTGTAAGGCGAGTCGTATAAATAGGCATCATGTTTCTCCAATGGTTTGCCCATTTATAGTCTCTCCAAATGCTTCTTGCGCCACTTTACTGATGCTCTCATAAAGCTAACGCGATTAAGAACCAAGGTTTCATAGAATAACTTTACCTTCGACATCAGACGTAACGTCGTCATGAATAAACTAAACGCGAACCGGGAAGAAATACTTATATATGACGACGTCATTTACTTAGTGAGCTTTAAAAATAAGCACCATATCTGATGACGTAAGAATAGTTGTCGCTCCCTCATAAACTACTTCTCTTATTAATTACGGACAAAAAAAGCACAGCGCAATGACTGTGCTTCTATTTCGACGCAACAAAGAGAGTTAGGAAGTATGTTGCTTTAGTAGGTCTGAGACGAGCAATTGTAAGTCATCTTCGAAAACACGAGTATATACCTTGCCTTTGAAGGTGACCTCATAGCGCACACCATTAAACATATGCATACTTTCATCATACTTTGGGCTTTCTGGGTAGTTTTCCTTGGCGACGACCAATACAACGTCTAGACGTTCTCCTGAATCTACGCACCTCCATGAAGTCCCTTTTTTTCCTAAATGTTCCCGTCACAGGCATGGATTTAATAAACTGTTCTGGTGATACGTCTAGAGTGTCTGTTGACATGGTTATTCCTCTGATGACTTTGTCTAAAAAAGACCCGGTAGTAAACAAGCTATCTATCGGGCCTGAAGTGCCAGCGTTTCAAGCGTAAGGCTTAATGAGAATTCCCACTGGCGTCCAAGAACTCGGGAGAGTCCAAGAAAATCAAAGCTTGGCTTTGCTGATTAAGAACCTCTTCGCTAAGTTTGATGTGTGCTAATTTCACCCCTTTTTGATTAACTGCGATCAGTTGAGGTAAAGATTCACTGTCATAATTAGCGACAAAAACATCCCGAACGGTTTGCTGTTGTTTTAACAATCCCACCATAGAAACAATCGCATCTCTGTGAGTATCCACAAAACTGACCAAAGATGGCGTTTCGCGGTAAATTGAAACCTGCTCCATAAATCACTCCAGTTGATATCAAATTCATACACAAAGCGATGACTGCTTTGTATGATTAAGATATCCCTACTTTTCCATGCTGCTACTTTGTAGTTCGGGAAATGTTTTTCGAAACCTGATTAATGTATTGGAATGTATAATGGTTCAGTGATAGATGACGCCGTAAATAACAATGGCATTACAGAGCGCTTACGTAAGAATTTACGACATAAAAAAAAGACGCCACTAGAGCGTCTAAGCATAGAGGAAACCTACCTCTCGGTAGGAAATGAGGCAACATGTTAAAATAAACCTCACACCTCTGTTATAGACTAAAGTTTAATCACTTTCTAGTAATAAAGAATTTTTGTGGAATACCTAAAAAAAAGCCTCCAGTGGACGGAGGCAAAAGGCACTTAGAGTAGGTTGGGTTCTAAGCGATTACAGGGAGTAGTGTATTAAGTCTAATTTTGATTGCGAGGTGGTACATTACCACCTTGATTACCATGCTGGTTGTACCCGCCCATGTTAGGATTATGACCGCCACCTTGATTACCATTCTGGTTGTACCCGCCCATGTTAGGATTATGGTCGCCAGCTTGATAACCATGCTGGTTGTACCCGCCCATATTAGGATTATGACCGCCACCTTGGTTATATCCGCCTGTGTTATACTCATGGCTTCCACTTTGGTTAGGACGTTGATTGTAGCCTTTATTGTTTCGTTGACCTTGATTATTTTGTCCGTCTCTCGCCTGTTGGCGTAGCTGTTTTACTGAATCTGCGTCAATGTGCCATTCGACATCAGTTGCTTCCATTTTAGTAGCTTTACGTTCTTCACCGGTATTTCTATCTTTCCATTTTTCTTCCACCAACTTGCCTGTGAAAATAATGAAGTCACCTTTGTTTAGGCCGTTTATTTTTTTCAGCACGTTGGATTTTAAGGTAATGGGATGGAAATAGACGCGGTCTACCCATCCACCTCCTTGTCCATTAGCGTCAGCTTTTTTGAAGTAACCATCATCTACAGCAATTACACACGAACCATACGACCCGTGTTGGCCGGTTCTTATATCAACGTTTGCTACGTTACCGCCTAAACGTAATTCATTAACCTTTTGTGGAATTTTCATCATTACACCTCATTCACATTATCAAATCAGTTCAAAGTAAAATAGAAACATCAGTTGAGGATTTATCATCACAAGCAACTTCAAACTTCTGAGTCCATTACACATCTGTTTTAAATACCCGCTACTTTTTAGAACAAGAATTAGCGAAGGCGTCAGGTGTAAAGGTGCTCCCTTTTGTAATGTGTATTAGTTATGGCGTAATAGGCTGAATGAGTTAAAAAGAGGGCCATTTAGGATGTATCAGATAGTGACGGCGTAAAAATAACCTTCATGCGCGAATAAGCAGCACAGACCACCTGCTTATCAATTACAAACTTGCTAAGTACTTATTAAAAAGTACAATTATTGTGTTTAGGCACAAATAAAAGAAAATCTACCCATATCAAGATTTCTCATTTGCTGACAGAGGTTTATGCTCAAAAATGAAAGAGCATAAAAGGACATACCGATAAGCACGATGAGTTCAACGTGCTTATGGTCATGGTTGGCGCATTATTGAATGAATTAGGCTCTAATCGCAGTGAGCGGGGTTGATTGATGAAAACGGTACTGACTCATTTTGTACGTTTTGCCATCTTCTACATCTCTTACTCGCCAACCTTGTGCTCCTATGTTTTCCACCAGCTGATATTCTCGGTTGTTATAGAT
>NZ_JACSOE010000174.1:0-3470 GCF_014349115.1 Alteromonas sp. BZK5
AAGTTAAGCGTATCACCGTAAAGCCTGGCGAAAAACTGTCTGTTCAAATGCATCACCACAGAGCGGAACACTGGGTAGTTGTATCAGGTACAGCTAACGTAACTATTGGTGATGAAACGCAAATGCTGACAGAAAACGAATCTGTTTATATTCCTATTGGTGCCGTTCACGCACTAGAAAACCCGGGTAAAATTCCACTGGAATTAATCGAGGTACAATCAGGCGCGTACCTTGGAGAAGACGATATCGTCCGTTTTTCTGACCGATACGGGCGCTCAGACAAGTAAGCGAATAAAACTCTGTGCATATAAAACTGAAAAGGGGCCAAGCTTTTTAGCTTGGCCCCTTTTTTTATAGAGCCAGGAGGTTTACTCTGACCCCAAAATTTGGGTTAGTCAGCGTTGAACAGGTCGCGGCTGTATACTTTATCTAGAACGTCTTCGATATCGCCGGTTACACGGTTGGCTACGATAACATCAGAGATTTTCTTAAACTCTTCTAAGTCGTTTACTACACGTGAGTTAAAGAAATCATCTTCTTTAAGTACTGGCTCGTATACTACCACTTCGATACCTTTCGCTTTAATGCGCTTCATAATGCCTTGAATTGCACTGGCGCGGAAGTTGTCAGAACCAGACTTCATGATGAGGCGGTAGATGCCAACGATTTTAGGGCCTCGACTTACAATTGAATCGGCAATAAAATCTTTACGTGTACGGTTAGCATCTACAATGGCTTGGATCATGTTATTAGGCACGTCACTGTAGTTAGCAAGAAGCTGCTTAGTATCTTTAGGTAAGCAGTAGCCGCCGTAACCAAAGCTAGGGTTATTGTAATGGTTACCAATGCGAGGATCTAAGCTTACACCTTCAATGATTTGCTTTGAATCTAAACCATGGCTCTCGGCATAACTGTCTAACTCGTTAAAGTATGCTACTCGCATTGCCAAATAGGTATTGGCGAAAAGCTTGATGGCTTCGGCTTCAGTGCTGTCGGTAAACAACACATCAATGTCTTCTTTAATTGCGCCTTGCTGAAGCAGTTTAGCGAAAATTTCTGCTCGCTCAGTTCTCTCTCCAACAATGATGCGGCTTGGGTAAAGGTTGTCGTAAAGCGCTTTACCTTCACGTAAGAACTCTGGCGAGAAGATAATGTTGTCAGAACCAAAGCGCTCTTTTGCATCACGAGTGAAGCCAACGGGAACCGTAGACTTTACAATCATTACTGCATTAGGATTAATTTCCAATACTGTTTTAATGACTGCTTCTACACTACCTGTATTGAAGTAGTTGGTTTGCGGGTCGTAATCCGTAGGCGTAGCGATAACAACATAGTCGGCATCTTTATAAGCAACTTGTGCATCTAACGTAGCTTCAAGGTTAAGCTCTTTCGTTGCTAAATATTCAGAGATTTCTTTGTCTTCAATTGGAGACTTTTTATTGTTAAGCATCTCGACTTTTTCTGGAACAAGGTCGACTGCTTTCACTTCATTGTGTTGTGCAAGTAGCACTGCATTTGAAAGCCCTACATAGCCTGTGCCTGCTACAGCTATTTTAAGCTTCTGCATAGTACTATCCATTTAAATTCTCTCCAGTTTTGTACAAATAATTTACGAAAGCTTCTTTACTATCATTGCATAGTAATTTTAAACAATGATGAATACTACGGCTAACTCGCCTAATCTTCTTAATAGTGTATCAAAGCTCGGATTGATGCACTATGCATCAATTATGCCTTCTACCTATACTTTTCAATTCAACTGCACTCTTTATTGAAAAGTTCTCACGCTTTAAAGTAAGATTTGGATTATAAGCGGGGTCGTTTGCTATGAAGTCGCTCCACGCCGTTTGAAGGTAGTTTAATTCGCGATTAAATCGCGCCACTTTTTCAGGCGAGATATCTAACCCTCTACTCACCGATTCATGATGGAAAAGCTCTGCTTCTGCGCAGTAGACATTATTAACGCCTAAGCCTTTAACCTTCAAACAAAAATCTACATCATTAAAGGCAACAGAAAGATCTTTTTCATTCAAACCGTTTACGGCATCAAAATGTGTACACTTAACCAATAAACAAGCCGCGGTAACGGCACTGTAGTTATTGGTTGCGGTAATCCTATTTAAGTACCCAGTATGAAAGCGAGGAAAGTTCTTATGCGCGTGCCCTGCACCACCGCCATAGCCTAAAACAACACCAGCGTGCTGTATTCGCGTATCAGAATAAAGCAACTTTGCACCAACACAGCCAATGTCTTCGCGCTCTACATGACCAACCATGTAAGTAAGCCAATCAGGCGATATAACCTCAATATCATTGTTAACTAACCCAAGAATGGAGCCTTTTGCATTTTCGACGCCGAAGTTATTGATCGCAGAGTAATTAAATGGCGCAGGGTAACGAAGAACCCTTACTTTATCCAATGTATCTAAGTAGCTAAAGTATTCGATGCTTTCTTGCTCGTCAGAGCCGTTATCAATGAGCAATATTTCGTAATTTTGATACGTTGTTTTTTCTAAAATTGATTCGATACACGCTTTAACCAGCTCTTTTCCGTTTTTTGTGGGAATAATTAAGCTAACCAGCGGATTACTATTGGGCCAGCATAGCCGGTTGACGTTAAACTTTTCATCCAAGTCGACTACAGTGCTAGTGTGAGTTTCTATCACTTTTTTCACGCGTTTTAGTGTATTTACCCCATTATCTTCTGTAATTGACAGATGCATTAATGGCAACGGCAGGTGCTTAATTGCCAAGTTCTCGTTGGTTAGGGAAAGCTCTGTAATTAACTCAGCAATGGTTGTTTCGTTAGAAATTTGTATCAACTTGAGCAACGAAGTTTTAAGCATTACACCACTATTAATGTAGGCCGTGGAGTATTGAAGTTCAGGGTTCCAACTTGGTAAAAATCGCGGTGACTTTTTAGTGCCATTTTCGTCAAGTTCATCAGTATCGCAATAGACCAAGTCATTATTTTTTAAAGCTTCGAATAAATGATGAATAGCCGATTTCTCTAATAAATCGCCACCATTTAGTAACAAGGTAGGTAGCTGATCATCCAATAGTGAAATTTTCCTTTGTAACGCGCTTATATCTACTTCGCCCGTTATCACACAAGCTTTTGCACCAAGGTTTTTAATATTTTTTTTTGTGACGCCCTGAGGGTCACAGCCAAATATAACTGCTTGCCATTCACCTAATGTGGCTGCTGACTTTGAAAAAGTAGATTCATTTACTTCAAGCCAATGATTGTATAACGCCTGCGTTTGTTTGGCCGTTGGAGCATCGAAAAATAGCCCCGACTTCCTTACCGACCTTACATACAAGCCAGTTAAACGTTCGTTTTGTTTGAGCTTGTTTTTTAAGTTTTTAGGAATAAGTTGAAGGGCAGCACGCACTGACCGCATAGCAATTTTTTTCATATAGACTATTTAGGGCCTTAAAAATAAAGAAAGCCGCTTTATATAAAGCGG
>NZ_JACSOE010000175.1:0-3446 GCF_014349115.1 Alteromonas sp. BZK5
CCATTATATTCAATGATAGGTTATATATAACCTACTGGAATCTTCAAAAACCATTTAAAACCATATGTTTCAGATAGATAAATAATAAACTAACCAAAGAAAAACCCTGTTAAATTACTCTTAAACCTTTACTCGAATACTGTAAATTGAGTCAAACGAAAAGATATAATTCATGATATATGTATAAATAACAATGACTTACGAAAGTATAGCGTCGACGAATAAAATTAAAAATGACAATTAGAAACCCATAATTTATACTTCGGTAGGTTATTAAATTATTACATACTACTTTGGTAAAAAAATGTTTGGAGAAAAATACGTTAAATTACATCTCGCTCAGAGAGAATGTGTGCATGTGCTTCTTCAGGATATAGAGACGCAGATATCTGTATACGTGGGCATGATGAACAATGTGCGTAACAACAAAGTCAGCAAAGCTGATTCTAAGTACAGATATACGCTCATCCCAAAAATGACAATTCGTAGTGATAGATATAAACCAGACGTATTCCCTGAATACACTGAAAAGGACGGTGCTCCTCGAATTAGATGGTACCAGTACGACTCAGTAAGGCGTGCAGGCGTTAACAAGGTATCAAGAGAAGTTCCTGTGAATAAAACAGGCTACACATTAGCAAGTTTCATGAAGTTCGCTCCGGTAGAAATTGCTAAACTTGCCTTCGAAACCGAGCAAATAATAAAAGAGTACAGAGGTGTTATATCTGACCTGTATCTTCTGAAGAAAGTAAAAAGGCGTGTCAATAAAATGCCCGACCTAAGAGAAGAACTTGAAGAGGCATATGCATCCGCATCAGTGAAAACTGAAAATTAAGGGCTCAAAAGAGATACCTTAAATCCCATACCTCCTTCTGAAAATGAGACATCATTATGATGCCTGAAAAAATTTTCGGCGATGTCTCGTAAGTTGACACGCAAACGAAACACGCAATCTATTGCACTGTGAACGCAATTTAGTACCCACTATTTGGGATCTTAGTAAATCAGGCTCTATGACTACAAGTTTCTGTCTTTTTTTCAGTTGAAACCATGCGTATGGAAGGCCATAAAGCACTTGTACACACTGCGGCAGCGTCTAACTTGGGCCAAATGCTAAATAAGATTTGTCTAGAGCAAGGTGTTGAACTGGTTAACATTGTGCGCAGTCAGCAGCAGGTGGATATTTTAAAAGACATTGGTGCTAAAATTGTATTGGACTCAAGTAGTGAAAACTTTAAAGCCGAATTGTATCAGGCCATCGATCAAACCGGCGCTACATTGGCATTTGATGCCATAGGTGGCGGTGAGTTGGTAAGCGACATTCTAACTATGATGGAAGCCTCTGGCAGCAAAGATGCGAAAGGGTTTAATACTTATGGTTCAGACAGCAACAAGCAGGTTTACATTTACGGTGGTCTAGATTTCTCACCAACTATTTTAAATCGTGCTTATGGTATGACATGGGGCATCGGCGGTTGGTTGCTAATGCGCTTCCTTGGAAAGCTTGATAAACAGCGCGTAGGAGCGCTTTATCAAAAAGTGGCTAGCGAGATAAACACCACGTTTGCATCTTCATACACCAAAGAGCTTACCCTTGAAGAGGCGCTACAACCTGAAAATGTTGCCTTGTATAATGCGAAGAAAACGGGTGAGAAATACTTGATTGTACCTAACAAGGCTTAGATAAAGGTTTAGATAAACACAGCGCGTAGCAGGAACAATCGATAAGGTCAGAATACATAGTTGATACGTATTCTGACCTTCTTTTATTAGAACGGGTATTGAATGCCTTGAGGCATAACACTTATCCATTTACTGTGAGTGAATTCTTCAAGATTCACTGGTCCACCAATGCGTCCAGCATCGCCTGAATCTTTCAAACCACCAAAAGGAATGTGGTACTCGTTATTTACGGTTTGGTCATTCACATGCACCATACCCGCTTCGATAAGACCAGCCATATACTCACCTTTTGCACTATTTGCCGTGTGAATAGAGGCTGATAAACCAAGTTCAGTAGCATTGGCTAGCTCAATGGCCTCTTGCTCTGTTTTAAAAGTAACAATAGGCGCTACAGGGCCAAATATTTCTTGTGTGAATATGGGCATATCTGGGGTTACATTTTTTAACACTGTTGGTCTAACAAATTGACCTTGTGCTTTACCACCTGTTACCACTTCTGCACCCATAGCCACAGACGCATCAATGAGTGCTTGTACTTTCTCTGCTTGAGACAGGTTAATCAAAGGGCCAAGGTGACATTGTTCTGTAAAAGGGTTACCAACATGAAGGTTGTTGGCACGCTGTGCTAACGCTTCTATATACGCATCAGCAATATCTTCGTGCACAATATGACGTCCTGATTGCATACATATCTGACCCTGATGCAGGAATGCACCCCACGCAGCACACGAAGCTGCAGAAGTAATATCGGCATCCTCCAGTACAATGAAGGCATTGTTTCCGCCTAGTTCCAATGACGTCTTTTTAAATGTCTTAGCACAATGCTGAGCAATCGAGCGTCCAACTGCGGTAGAACCTGTAAAAGCAATCATGCCTGTTGCTGGGTGTTCAACAACAGCTTGTCCTGGTTCTGCACCACCTGGTAATAAACCCAATACACCGTCAGGTAGTCCAGCAATTTTCATCAGCTCCTGAATGATAACTCCACCGGTAAAGTAGCTCTGTGGATCAGGTTTTAATACCACGGTGTTACCCATGGCGAGTGCTGGTAGCACGGCACGCAATGATAGGAGTAGAGGGAAATTCCACGGAGCAATGACACCAACCACACCTACTGGAATGCGTACACGCATGTTTTTACGTGTGGGCATGGTTGATGGATAAAGCTCACCACTTGGCGCTTGTGCTAAACTAGCAGCAGTATGAGACTGCTCAATACACGCTTGTAATTCCCATTCACTTTTTGGGCGAATAGAGCCACATTCGCGAGCATTCCACGTATGAATGAGCTCTGCGTTGTCTTCAAGTGCCTTGGCAAATTTTCTCAAAATACCTGCACGCACTTCAAATGTACTGGTCGCCCATTCAGGTTGAGCTTTTTTACAATGTTCGATTACCTTATTGGCTTCTTCTGTAGTGGCAGCATTAATGCTCCCCAGTACTTTACCAGTAGCAGGTTCAACAACATCGAATATTTCACCAGAAAAGCCAGTTGTGTAGTCGAGAGAAAAGTCACTCTGGCTAATATCTTTATAATTCATTTCAATACCTTAATTAGGTTTAACGTTAACTAGGGTTAGCTTCATTTATGTGATCAGCAATGTAGCTGGCTAGTGCATAAACGGTTTCAGAAGGGTTATAGCCGATAGAGGTAGGTAGCAAGCTAGCTGTAGCGGCCTGACATCTTATTTTGCCTGACCCGATTTTATCAGCATGTTCTGACCCACAATCATTGATTCTACCCTATGAGGCTGGCTCACTTT
>NZ_JACSOE010000176.1:0-3385 GCF_014349115.1 Alteromonas sp. BZK5
CATTAGACTGGAGTTACATCGATTTCAGGTTGTATACCCCCTCAGATTTCGTCAAAGGTAACTCAGGTAATAACTACACATCGCAATTCATTTTTTCTTCTGATCCCGAAATTGACAGAGTAATTTTTATTGAATCAAAAAGTGAAGTGTTAGTAAGCTATGACACAATACCGATTGACGAAAAAGAGTTTTCTGCGTTTTTCGATGAATTGCGTCGCACGATCAGTGATTTTCAAATCATTTCTCCCCGAGACAAATGGAAACGAGCAGAGTTTGTAGAAGGAAAAGCCAATAGTTTTTTTCACGTCAATTATGGCTTAGACATTCAAGATTTAAGGCTGATTACTTTAGATACGGTCCGCCAGCTTTTTAAAGGCGAAGTCTCTTTACCGGTTTTCAACGTCTCCATGGAAATAGAAAAAGCGTACCTGTATATATTAGCCCTGGTCGCTATTCTTTTAACGTACTTAAACTTTCAATTACGATTAATAAATGCCTCTATCCAGCGAACGGATTTTGAACGCTTTTCATTAACCAGTTGGAAAGTCTATTCCCCTATAAATAGCGTCGTCAGTAAAGCCAGCCAAATGATCGAGGCGGTATGTGCTATTGTGGGCTATGTATCTGCAACATTAACTCCATTAGTCGTACTTTTTTTCTTATGGCACTTCAACAACATTGTCGGAGAATACGAATTTCATTTCATTCCGGCGACATTGTCTGTTCTATTTTTGGTGCTCATCACGTTCCTGGCCCTTACTAATGTATTGCAATTAGTTCGAAAACCGTTGGACTAGTAAAAATGATGGATATTAATGTCCATTTTTCACTAATAAAGATGGAAACGGGTCTAAGACAAAGTTAACAACGCTTTTATGTAATAGGCCCGGCTGGAGGCGGTAAATCATCTAAAATTGAACTCTGTGATGAAATTAACCATGCTATAAAACATCTTTTAATAGCAGGCATAAAAAACTCTTTGTATCAATCACATAGAATACAAACTCTATTTTTTAGTAGTGATAATTAGGGTAGTAAAGTTATTATCACTGAAACGTAACAATTCCTACTTTATTGGTTTTAAAAGAATTTTTAGCACTCCATTGTATCCAGCAATTCGCACTAAAAAGTAGTTTAATTTCAATCTTACTTGCATTGTTCTACTCTTTTAATGACCACCTTATGATTTTTTTCGCACATATTGCGCCTGAAGATAAGGGGTTATCATGAAACTTAATTCAACTCACAAATTAACCGTGGTCGGTAAAGTTTCTGCTAAAGAAGCTGGTAAAGTAGCCCTGATAATGGTTTATACGAAACTTTTTTTGGCTATAGTGTTCGGAGTTTGCCTAATAATAACCACTCTAAATATTACCAGAAGCAGTTCATCTCCTACTTGGTTGTCTTCCTTCCCCCCTGAACAAAAAAGCACAGAGTGTACCTTTGATACAACATTCAACGAACTGAGTGATAACTAATATTCCTTTTTTCAACCGAAGTTCGAGCGGTACTCTCGTTTGAACTATTGAGCATCAGCCCACTGGCTAATCTCCAGCAATGCTCGTTTATCGCCAATATATCAATTATCGATACGTGTTTTTCATACTTAATACATTAAAGATATTGTTATTAAGCGGCGAATGAAAAGTAGTGATAAAAGCCTATACAAATGATGAAACGCTGATTGTCCGAGACGAGTATTCGCTCAAGTGTCATAAACCGTTGCCTGTGCCTGCAGATAACATCGACATTGATGATTTTTTCAATCGATGGGACACATTAACTGCCACGGCGTTCGAGGGACTCCCTAGCTTTATTCGAGATTCATTTGAAGTAAGAGCACTTTCTAAGCTCATTACAAATCAGCAGTTCAAAAATAGTGCGAAAAGTGCTGTCCAATACCATAACAGCGTAAGAGAAGGCCTCCTTTCGATGATGGAGTCTGGTTTCATCAATATTATGCCCACTACTGCAAAGCAAGAGTTTTTTGCTTTTATGCAGTATGCCATTTCTCCCTATTCTCACCTTTATACCGAATGCGATGCGATCCTGATTAAAAACGGTAACCTCATGGACATGTTACTCATAGGTCATCATCAGTTTGATGTTCTTATTTTCGATAGGGGCTTAGTCGACTCTCACGCAATTAGCTTTGCGCTTAAATTAGGTCTGCCCGTGGTAGTGACAACTGAGGAATTAACTTTTTCTGATAAAAAAAGACGAATTCGACTTACGCAAAATCACAATGCGAATACCTCGTTAGACAAAGCTTTACCCTTTGAGGTCAACATAGATGTTATTTTCCATCCGAAGCAAGTAAAAGGATAAGAGTATGGACAAGCTGGCTATTAAGCTAAACACCGCGCCTAAGACTACTGGTTTACGCCCCTCTAATGTCAATACGAAGGCAGGACCACGCACACGCATTGTTTATTCAAAACCTATTAAAATAAATCATGGCCAAGTTTTCAGTAAATACAAAGTTGTAGAGCGTATTGCAAGAAACACTGTTGTGATCATTAGCAGCTTTTATCGTTGCAAACACCCAGACGCGAAAGAGTTGTTCGATAACTATATTTCAGCAGTTATCAATGCACAAAAAAAGTCGATTGCGAATCAAAAATCTGAATTGATTAAAGCGGTGGAGCAAGCAGAGCAAAAAGGATTTAAATTTGACCTTCAAGGGAACCCGGCAACGATAGATATCGTTATCTCTAACCCACACGTTCATCAGGTAGCTGACTTGTTAATAGATGTAGATGAAAACATCGACATGCTGACAAAGCTCTCTGTCATTGAACTCATTAATGACGATGTTTACAAGCAGCATGAGAAGTTTGCTTTGTACTGCATCGATTACATTGATAAATCGCTTACAGTTCTTCTTCAAAGGCTCAATAAAGAATTTAGTTTCAAACCAAATAAAAGCGTGTCAAAGAGCAATACACCGGATGTAGATTTCACCAAGATTAAAGCATTTCTAAAAGAGCTACTCTCTGATGCATCTAAACCAGTTCCTGAGTAAAGCTGATGGGTACTGAACTATTCATGCGCTTATTGAGCGTCCTCTTATCAAGAGTGGGGTTCTCGTTCTTCCTGGGAGGTTTGGTATTTTCTCTGATTATGCATAACAGTGTGAGTTATACATTGCTCATAGAAAATATGAATAACTTTTTCGTTCAACTCTTTTATGCACTGTTAGGTATATAGCCATGATTTGGTACATCATCCTCAGCCTTTTACTTTTCGAGCTCACGGCAATCATCTTCTTATTACCAAAGGAACTGGTTGTTAGCATGATCAATGAAGAGCGCCTTGCCTCTGTGCGTTGGTTTGGAGAAGAAAAAACGGAAAAGATGATTGAGTCAGCTAATGAGAACTACGA
>NZ_JACSOE010000177.1:0-3384 GCF_014349115.1 Alteromonas sp. BZK5
GAATTCTATCTCCGGCGTAAGATTTTTCATATAAAGATTATTTCTAGTCGTATTCTTTGTCAGCGGTACAACTAACCTTGTTGCTAATTGGTCAATTACAGAGTTTTTAACATCTACAAGAAAGGGGTAAGCTTTATTAGTTTTTGAGCTTGGGTTTCTGCAACGCTAAATAAGACAGGCATTTTTCTTGAGTACATTAGATTAAACAAAACAATTATCTTGTTACAACGGCATACATTTGGTACCTGTCTTATTTGCTCATTGAGAATACTGAGCTAGTACTTTTATAAAGATACTAAACAAGACAGGCTTGTTGTGGAAATACGGAATCACCATGAAAAGCAAACTCTCACTTGCACAATATGTTAAGAAGCGAAATGGGGTTCCATTAGGGGCAAGTGGCTCCATGACAAACATGCTTTCGCGCTCTTTTGGTGCCGCATCTTTTCCAATTTTTTGGCACTATTGGAATCCGATCTGGGGTTACTACTTATCTCGCAATGTCATGCGTCCACTTGCGAGTTTTCTTCCTGTTTCGTTAGCTACTTTTCTTACATTTCTCGTTAGCGGCGCGCTTCATGACTTAGCAGTCTCAATCGTCGAGCTGAAAACCATTATCTTCTTCACACCTTGGTTTGGATTAATGGGTTTGATTGTTGTAGTTTCTAAAAGGGCAGGGATCTCATATGGCCATGTAAGTCGGCCTGTTCGTGCGTTAATTAATGCGTCGTTTATTTTAGTATCGTTAGGTTTAATGTACTTCGTGGAAAAGTTGTATACATAACAAGACAGAGATAGGCGTATAGTCTTGCATATATGAAGTGAAATGGTGGCTTAGAGACCTAGAGTTATAGTCTCGAAATTAAAAGCTCACTTTCACGTGCCTCAAATTAGAAAAATAAATATCAATAAAAATTAGGAGAGAAAATGCACCCCAATAGACATGCTATAGCGTTTGGAAGTCTAGTATTTTTGGTGGTATCGATTGTTTTAATTATTGCTGCATTATTTTGGGGTTGGCCAAAATATAAAGTCTATAAGAAAGAAATGGATGGTATTGCTGCACTGAAAGAAGCAGAGTGGAGCAAGCAAATACTTATTGAAGAAGCCAAGGCTAGAGAGCAAGCAGCGTTGATGCAGGCGAAAGCCAGAGTCACACTGGCTCAAGCAGAAGGTGAGGCTAAAGTTGTACAAGCTAAAGCCGAGGGACTCGCTGATATTGAGCGTGCAAAAGCCGCTGCTGAAGCTAATAGGATTATTGGCGAATCGCTTAAAGGCAATGAAGAGTACCTTCGCTACGTCTGGATCAAAGGTCTTCAAGATGGAAATGGTGAACGCATTTATATTCCAACTGAGGCCGGCCTTCCAATACTCGAAGCAGGTAAGGCAGGGAAGTAATGCCCCTCTACTGGGTTACATTAGGTAAAGAGCTATGGCAAAAATTCTAATATTTGGAAACTCTGGTTCTGGAAAATCTACGCTGGCACAGCATTTATGCAAGACACAAGGTTTGGCTCATTTAGATCTAGATACATTAGCGTGGAAACCTACTAGCCCTCCTGAGAGAAAGCCTATTGATGACTCTGAAGAAGAGATAAAGACTTTTATTTCTTCCAACAACAAATGGGTAATTGAAGGCTGTTATACAGACTTACTAAAAATTGTAGAACAGCAGTCTACTGAAATTATATTTATGAACTTACCCATTGAATCCTGCATTTCAAACACTAAACAAGACAGGCATATCTGTGTATATAAATTTTATGCCTGCCTTACTCTTTAAATGGAGAAAATTAGAGACATGGCAAGAATTGTGACAAAGGAAGATTGCTTGGCAGAAATACGGAGATTCTTCAAATATTACTCTTCGTACTGCCAAAGCCCAGATCCAGATTCAGTTAGAGAGGTGCTGGCTTCGATCTATAGTGTGAATGACAAAACAAGAAAAGCTGGGTATCCCAATTTTTTTGACAGTTACGAGTTTCTTGCTATTAAAGCCATTCGAAATTATGCAATTCATCAGGCTGAGATATATAACGAAGCTAAAGCACTGCCTCTCATATCGTCGGTCCCCATACAAGCCGACCTGAATATACTTTGCTTGTTACCGATTGATGTCGTCGATTTGATTTGTGAAAGCACAAATGAATTAAGTAGGGCGGCGATAAAAGATACTTGTAGGTATTACAAGAAGTACGTCGATATATATCCATGTATTTTTAATTTCGGAGTTCAGCTTTTCCTCTATACAGAGGAAAACGATCTTGAAATTGATTCTATTGAATATCTTGAATTTAAAAATTCAATTGAGTTCGAAAGGATGCACAACTTCCCTCATCATGTGTCAGGGGGGGTTAGCCTACCTAGGGGAGGGGACATTGATGAATTTATTGACAATAGCCTTCAATCAATCAATGAAAATTCTGAAATTAAGAGTGCGCTGTATTCAGAAGAAAACGGCATGTTTACCTTCAAAGGTCTCAACTAGAATCACTAAACAAGACAGGCATATTTGTTTCACGGATGGAGAAGACTAAATAAGGCAGGCTCTTTTGTGCACGTTTTCGGCCAAATTACGTACCGATTAAACAAGACAGGCATCTTAGCGCTTGTGATTTAAACCGTCCTTCCCAAAAATGACCAGTACAGTCTTCCTCTTTATTTGCGGCCCTGGCAATGTATTCATTCAGTGCACGCATAAACCAACTGATATCAAATAGCCTTTTACGCCATACTTCAGCCGTTAACTCAACCGTTTTAATTTGGGTTTCATGAAATTCTTTACGTAAATCTCAACTAAACAAGACAGGCATACTTGTTTCACGGATGGAGAAGACTAAATAAGGCAAGCTCTTTTGTGCACGTTTTCGGCCACATTACGCCGTCATGTCCACATGGCGGAGTCTGAAATCGAAGGCTATATTCCAGTAATAGCAAAGTCTATTGCACCTATTAGGATACTAAACAAGACAGGCATGTTTATGTATTGTCGTCAGACCACGGCAATCCCGATGGTGGTGGTACCGGAGATATCGGAAGCGACGAGTACTCGCACTATAAAGCCCTGTAATTTTTACTAGCTCATCGCTTTACTTTTCTAGCCAAATTACGCCGTCATGTCCACTTGGCGGAGCCTGAAATCGAAGGCTATATCCCAGTAATAGCAAAGTCTATTGCATCTATTAGCAATTCGCGGGATTGCGCTAAAGTACCGATGCAGTCCTGTAGCACATCTTCGGGTATGGAACTCAGTTGTTGAGTCAGGAATAGGTATGTCTCGCCTTCGAATTCTATCTCCGGCGTAAGATTTTTCATATAAAGATTATTTCTAGTCGTATTCTTTGTCAGCGGTACAACTAACCTTGTTGCTAATTGGTCAATTAC
>NZ_JACSOE010000178.1:0-3372 GCF_014349115.1 Alteromonas sp. BZK5
GGGTAAGCGGATTAAATGGTTGATCTTACCTTTGCATGAGAGTGAGACAGACCGGCATCTCATCGGATTATCTGGTTGATGCTTCACCTACTGCTGGTGCATGTTTCCTTCGCTAATTCCAGCAAGAACCCCACACGCCTCAACTTCCCGGTCATCGTTGCAACTCGCTCTCAGTGAAACGAGTTGTTTCTCAAGCGCTTGCAGAGCGGTTATCTGCGACCGCACATGAGAGATGTGATCATCGAGCAAGGCGTTGACGGCGGTACAAGGCTGATGAGGGTCGTCCTGATAGCTCTGTAGTTCGTGAATCTCAGCCAGTGACAGGCCCAGGATTCTGCAGCGACGGATGAAGGCCAGCCCCTCACCATGCTTCTCGGTATAGACACGGTAACCGTTGTCCTGCCGATCAGGCGGCGGCAACAAGCCCTGCTGTTCATAGAAGCGGATCGTCTGTGTTTCGACCCCTACCAACTGCGCCAACTGACCAATGCGCATCAGCCTCCTCCCCAACGGATTCTTTACTCTATTGACCTTATAGTAGCTTTATAGTTTAAAATGGTACCACAACATTGTTCAAGTGGAGTCGTATTATGAGCAAATCCTGTGGTGGCGCCTGTGGCGCTGATGCAACGTCCGCAGCGGATACCGATATACAGGCCTCCTCCGAGGCGCCAGGGAGATGGGTCAGTGTTTATGCCGTGCCGAAGATGGACTGTCCATCAGAAGAACGAATGATTCGCCTAGCCCTGAACGGCTTTGAGGAGATTCGGGCGCTGTCCTTCGACTTGTCGAACCGCCGGCTGAAGGTCGTGCATGACGGCGAGGTCGAGCCCGTCACCTCGAAACTGAAGACCTTGGGGCTAGGCGCCTCGCTTCAGGAAACCGTCGCTGCAAATCCGGAGACCATCAAGGCCGCCGAGTTTTCGGCAGCTTCTGCTAAGCAAGAATCCGGGACCCTGCGCTGGTTGCTCGGCATCAATGCACTTCTGTTCGTGGTGGAAATGACTGCCGGTCTGATCGCCCGGTCCACCGGCCTGATTGGAGAATCCCTGGACAATTTTGCCGATGCGGCGGTGTACGGGCTTGCCCTTTATGCGGTTGGACATAGCGTGAAAATGCAGGTACGTGCCGCGCATCTTGCTGGTGTACTGCAACTGATCTTGGCTGTGGGCGTGCTCGTAGAGGTGGTGAGACGCTTTGTATTCGGTAGTGAGCCTGAATCGCTGGTGATGATGGCTATCGCATTCGTCGCATTGATTGCCAATACCAGTTGTCTGCTGCTCATATCCAAACATCGGGAAGGCGGGGCGCACATGAAGGCAAGCTGGATATTCTCGGCCAACGACGTGGTGATCAACCTGGGGGTCATCACCGCCGGCGCCCTGGTCGCGTGGACCGGTTCCAATTATCCGGATCTGATTATCGGCACCATCGCGGGGGGCATTGTACTTAACGGTGCCAGACGCATTTTGGCGTTGAAGGGTTAAATAATGCTCATTATTGGCAAAAAGCTCTCGCCGTATGCCCTATTGTCCATATCGGGCCTGCTGGCAGCGTCTGATCAGGCTGTAAAGTGGCTGGTGCAGCAATCAATGGCCTATGGCGAGTATGTTTCGGTGACCCCGTTCTTTAACTGGGTGCACCTATGGAACACCGGTGCCGCATTCAGTCTTTTTGCGAATGGTGGAGGCTGGCAGCGCTACTTTTTTATCGGAATCGCGGTAGTGGTCTCGATTTTTCTGATCAAGCTGATCCTTGAAAATCGTCATAAAGGAGAAGCCATCGCTTACAGTCTTATCCTCGGTGGCGCCATGGGTAACCTGATTGACCGGGTCTTTCGCGGCTATGTTGTGGATTCCTTTGATTTCTATTGGCGAGACTGGCATTGGCCGGCCTTCAACCTGGCTGATATTGCAATTGTCCTCGGTGCCTTACTTTTCGTTTCCAGCAGCTTGTTGGGTAAAAAAGCAAACACCAATGCCGAGTCGGATGGATCTGACTGACACCTACGCCTATACAACACCATGACCGAACTTCCCGACAACATCCTTCACCTGCCGCAATACCAAGTACTGGGCTGCAAATCAACCGACGACGAAATGCACTTCCAGGTGGACGTGCCCGATCCCATCGCCTGCGAGGAATGCGGCGTGCAGGGTGAGTTCGTACGGTTCGGCAAGCGTGACGTTCCCTATCGTGATCTGCCCATCCACGGCAAGCGGGTCACTCTCTGGGTGGTCCGCCGCCGATACACCTGCCGGGCCTGCAAGACAACATTCAGGCCCCAGCTACCGGAGATGGTGGACGGATTCCGTATGACACTGCGGCTGCATGAGTACGTGGAGAAGGAATCCTTCAACCACCCCTACACCTTTGTGGCGGCACAGACCGGCCTGGACGAGAAGACGGTGCGCGACATCTTCAACGCCCGCGCCGAGTTCCTGGGGCGCTGGCACCGCTTCGAGACGCCCCGCATCCTGGGCATTGACGAGCTATACCTGAACAAGCGCTACCGCTGCATTCTGACCAACATTGAGGAGCGAACCCTGCTCGACCTGCTGGCCACCCGCCGCCAGGACGTGGTGACCAACTACCTGATGAAGCTGAAAGACCGGCAGAAGGTCGAGATCGTCAGCATGGACATGTGGAACCCCTACCGGGCAGCGGTCAAGGCTGTGCTGCCCCAGGCCCGCATCGTGGTCGATAAGTTCCATGTGGTGCGCATGGCCAACGATGCCCTAGAGAGAGTGCGCAAGGGCCTCAGAAAGGAGCTGAAACCGTCCCAGAGTCGGACTCTCAAGGGAGACCGGAAAATCCTGCTGAAACGCGCTCACGAAGTCTCAGACCGGGAGCGCCTCATCATGGAGACCTGGACAGGCGCGTTCCCGCAACTGCTGGCCGCCTACGAGCACAAGGAGCGCTTCTACGGCATCTGGGACGCCACCACACGGCTCCAGGCAGAAGCCGCCCTGGACGAGTGGATAGCCACCATCCCGAAGGGCCAAAAGGAAGTCTGGAGCGATCTGGTCAGGGCAGTGGGAAACTGGCGCGAAGAGACCATGACCTACTTCGAGACGGACATGCCCGTCACCAACGCTTACACGGAGTCCATCAACCGACTGGCCAAGGACAAGAACCGTGAAGGGCGCGGTTACTCCTTCGAGGTGATGCGGGCACGAATGCTCTACACCACGAAGCACAAGAAGAAGGCACCGACTGCGAAGGTCTCTCCTTTCTACAAGAAAACCATCGGTTACGGACTGCCGGACTTCGCAGAGGAACTCAACTACGGAGTCGATCTATCAACCATCTGAGGGTGGTATCAGATTGATGGGGTGAAGGTGCCCCATCAACCATTAAATCCGTATACCC
>NZ_JACSOE010000179.1:0-3360 GCF_014349115.1 Alteromonas sp. BZK5
ATCGTAGTCAGTTGAACTCACTTTTCGTCCCAATACTGCTTTTTACAACTTCGTTCGCCGCGGGTTGAGCAAAACTGAGACGTCGATTCTTTCTTCTTAAAAGCCCGGCCGCAATTAGCACAACGGATCACTGAACCTAACGGGGCTCGTCGGTTTTCTTGGTATTGCGTCCGTCTGCCTTTATCAAGGTTAGGTTGAATGGGGTTGGCGCCTATATACTCCATACTACTGCTCCGTTTCCTCTATGTAGCTTGATAGAAAACTCGTTAGAAAGACTTTGTCTTGTTCATGAAGTTCCGCTTTCTTGGCAAGGGAGTCGATGAACAGGTCAATGGTCTTCATCACGGACTCATCTGGGCCTGTATGAATAGTTACAGCGTCATTACTTCGTGGCAATACACCCACAGCTGCAGCAGAAGCATGTTCTTCATCACCACTTAAACTATTCCCCTTCAGTGATTCAATTAATCGCGCCTGGTGAATGACTTTTTCTTTCAGCTTATTGTTTTGACGACGTAACAACTCATTATCACAAACAGAATGAGACACTGACACCTCCTCTATTAATTTAGCCACCTGCACGTGTATGCAAATAAATTGCTCTTTTAAAACGTATTAGGTTTTTAAGAAGACCTAACTCGCTCCACCTATATGCAGCGGGTTTTATGGTGGGTGTACAGAGGAATTCTTTTCTACTTTCATTAAATAAACATCTAATGAATATGAAAAATAGTCGTATAAAGCAGAAATTAAATAAATAATGCCTAATGGTTAAATAATCGAACGTGCTCAATCAGTTACAGCGTAAAGAATTGAAACAACAATCGTTGATGTATGAGTGGCGAACAGGAATTGGGTTTATCACTTTCTTGCACTGTCTTCCCTATCAATTGGGGGCGATAGAGATACCTGACGGCCAACAACATACCCATAGTGTTAGCAACTGACTATGCGTGCATCAAGCAATTATTCTTGTCGCTGGTGGAACATCACCTACCTTTGAAAATACCCATGCATTTGACAGCATGATTGGCTGGTCGGGCAAACTTTCGTGCACCATGTGTACGCGAGTGCCATTTGAAAGATAGCCATCGCCAACAATAGTCAGTTTATACTTACGCCATGCTAATGGCAGGGTGGGTTTAACTGTATTGAGCAGCGTATCTCTATCCGGTAGGTTCCAATCCCTACTCCTTTTTTATGCCGTTAAGAAGACCTTCAAGGAAGGCCTTATGATTGTCTAGTTCTGCTTTGACCAAGGTAAGGTGAAGCACATGAAGTTTTGCCATATAAGACGACGTCAAGATTTCAGCATACGGCATATAAATCTCACGAAGTCGCTCAATGTTAATGAAACAAGGGCCGTGATATCCATTTTTACGATGCTCTTCGGTAAGGTATGCATGGATAACATCATGATCGTCTTTATTGAGGTTGATATCCATGATGAATCTCAGTGAGATATATTTTCCGCACAACGCTTATTGTGGGCTATGGTGAGTGTGCTAAGTTTTTGTTGTGCTTGTCGGGCTTTATTTTGGTGATGCTCTGCGTTGAGTGTAAGCCTATCGATTCGGTGACTTAATGACTTTTTCTCACTTTCTAACGCCGCAATATTTTGTTTGAGGCTTTCTATTTCATTCTCAGTTTCCATTAAAGGTCGAGCCCCTTTAATTAGTGCTTCAATCGCTTCAACGTCCTTTCTGACCTTACCAACATACCCAAGGATGCGATTTAGGATTCTGGTTCCTGGTATTCCCAGCGCATCCTGAGCGCCAATTGCCCGAGTCATGTATCGGTTCAGATAGTTGCTGAATTTTTCGATATCGTTTAATAGGGCGTTAATGTTGTTCGTTTTCATATTCATCTCCAATTAACGGGGTAACGATTACAAAGTACCTCGAAAATGGCATTGCGCTATTATTTGCTGATATGAAAGTCTAATAGCAAATGACCGCCTGTAACTCATTAACCACAAACGTAAAAGTTGCCTTTAAGCAGAATTTTTTTAAATATCTACATTATTCGTATATTGCTTTTGCTAATAGTCACTTATCACACCCACTATCATCACCTCTGCGGTAATTCCTTACGGCATCATTAAATGCTATTTCATACAGGCCGTTATCAGAATGCCAGTGAAGACGTCACAGCGTTTGGTCATCGTGTAGAACTTGAGGTCTCACAAGTTTCACTAGGGGGGCTGTTTACAGTCTGGAATGTTATCGACACAACCAATGTTTTGGTCAAATCACCTGCGAAAAGTAAGATTTTAGTGCATCGGGCAACGGTGGTCTGCCTCGGAGGAAGAGAGCGGCTTTACCGCTGAAATTAGTTTTCGCTCGATGCTTACCGAATCATTCGAGCTTGGCGCAAAAATTGGGTACTTCGATGTAGCGGATGAGCCCAAAACTACTTTCGGTGCTTTTGCATACTACTATGTTACAAATGACGCTGCAGTAGGTGCGACATATGAAACGTGGGAAAATGTTGACTTTATGGGACTGAACCTTCTATATGCGTTCTAGCTTTAGTAAATCCCAGACATGCCCAGTTTAAACACTGGGTATGTTTACAAGAATGCCGTCATAACTAACGCCTATCGTCAATAGAACAGAAACAGTTCTACAGACGATGTTTGTTAGTCTGATAGAAAGTCATAAATAAGACTGTAAGACTTATCACTGTACAACTTATTTAAGTATGACCAGCTTTCTCCAATTTCTTTCCATTTACCTTCTTGTTTCACTAGCTTCTGTATGTCTTTGTGCAGATCGCATACATCAACCATTCTGATACATCTTCCCAGATCGTCAGCGTCATGAGGTACAGCATATTCTGCTTTGAACACTACTTCATCAGTCAAAAGGCTCAGCAGATAACGTGAGCTCATACCCACATCATCTGAAGCTAACCATTCTGTCGGAGTCATGGGTTTATTTGCCATTACCCTTTCACGCTTACACTCGTCTATCACAAGGTTGGCAGCACTGATGATGGTGTTATACACACCGACATCAAAGGGTAAATCAGGGTGTTGGCGGCTTAATTCATTACTAATAGCGCTTATTAGCTCCATTTGTCTAACATGTACCGGTTTAAAACTCATTGTTCTGTCCTTATTAGTCATTGTTATCGTTTGAAATGTATTAGAAACGGCCATCTCAGAGTGTTTTGACGCTATGAGTTTCAAGATGCGCTTTTAGTAACTCACGAGCCATCGAATTTGCTTCAGAAGCAAAATCGCTCTGGTAGGTCTTACCATTGAAAATAACTTCATAGTGATGACCACAGATGTCAGCAATACTTTCGTCATAACAAGACACACCAGGTTTATTGTTTGAGGCTGTGACCAGGTAC
>NZ_JACSOE010000180.1:0-3354 GCF_014349115.1 Alteromonas sp. BZK5
GTGCGTATCGTCACCGCTCTCGTGAGCCTCGGAGACCATATCTTCGATGGCAGCGACCGTGAGAAGGCCTGCCGTGAACGTCAGTGCCGCTAGCTTAAATGCCTCCGGCTGGTTCCTGAGTACGAAGTAAGCAAAGACGGCTGCCGAGAGCACAGGAATCGCGAAGGAAGCAGAGAGCAGTATCCGCTTGCTACGAGGGATTCCTTTATCTTTCATGGTGGCGATCGTCGCAAAGCCCTCAGGAACATCGGCGAGAACCTGACCCGCCGCCAGGATTATCGCGACCGACGGTGAGACCGCCGACCCCGCCCCGATCAGGAGGCCATCGCTGAACAGGTCGATGGATACGGCGATATAGATCATCCAGACACTCGTCTGACCGCCTTCTCCCTGCTGGCCTTGTCGCTTCTGGAGACTCTCAACGAGCTTCTCGATACCTACGTAAGCAATGCCGCCCAGCGCGAAAGCGAGGGCGATTACCCAGGCTGAGAGGTTCTCTAGCACGCGCGGCATGATTTCAACCGCCACCACCGCAATGACGAGGCCGGCAGCGCCGTGAAGGGCGTAATTGAGACGGCGCCCGGTAGTTCGGGAGGCCTCCGCAGCGAGCCCACCACTAAAATTGCCTAAGGCGGGCAACAGCGCCAGGCCGAGTACCAGCCAGATACTATCCATCATATTCCTCCCTTGGTTGATTCCTAGATACGCTACCTTGCTGGCTCCGAGCCTTCGCGCTATATGCTGTCGTTCAGGCCTAGCGCGCTTGTACAGCCACTTCGATCAAGTGTCCCAGGCATCGATAGCTGCGTACCGTGCAGCCTCACCCCTTGAGCGCCAGGATGCGCCGAGCGCCGTTGAGGACGATCAGGCCCACGATGGTACCGATAATCAGGTCAGGGTAGCTGGACCCCGTCCAGGCGACCAAGGCACCGGCGGCGATGACGCCCATGTTGATCACCACATCATTGGCCGAGAATATCCAGCTTGCCTTCATATGTCAACGACGGTTCAAATCTGACCCACTTATCGGCGATATCGACGGTTCAAATCTGACCCACTTATCGGCGATATCGACGGTTTAAAACTGACCCACCCTTGGCGATTAATTGTTGGTTAATAGATTCTGACTGCTGGCCGAGACCGGAGCGATACCCGCAGCGTTCTTGTCCTTCAGTCGGTAGCTTTCGCCACGGATCTGCACGATGTGCGCATGGTGTAACAACCGGTCTAATAGCGCTGCCGTCAAGGTTGTGTCATCGGCGAAGGCACGGGACCACTGCGAGAACGGCAGGTTGCTGGTTACGATGACACTGCCTTGCTCGTACCGCTTGGCGATGACATTGAAGAACAGATTGGCTTCTTCGCGGCCAAACGGCAGATAGCCGATCTCGTCGATGATCAGCAGCCGCGGAGCTAGCACGCTGCGCTTCAAGTACTGCTCTAGGCGTTCCTGTTTGCGGGCAGTTGCCAGTTGCAGCATCAGATCGGCTGCGGCAATGAAGCGCGTCTTGATGCCTTGAGCGATGGCTTTGTGACCCAGGCTGATGGCGAGATGGCTCTTGCCAACGCCACTGGGGCCGAGGAGTACGACATTTTCTGCTCGCTCCACGAAGGCCAAGCTTGTCAGTTCGTTCAGCTGTTTGCGCGGCGCTCCGCTGGCGAATTTAAAGTCATAGTCTTCGAAGAGCTTGCGCCCAGGGAAGCCGGCAAACTTGAGTAAGGTCTCGCGGGAGCGCAGGGACCGTGCGTCCAGTTCCAGGCGCAATAGCTGCTCGAGGAAGTCGGCCAAGGTGTCTTCTTGCGAGGCGCAACGGTCGGCCATGGCTGACCATTCGCTGGCTAGCGTGTCGAGCTTTAGGTTCGCGCAGGCGTGTTGGATACGCTGATGTTGCAGGTTCATGGACGCGCCTCCAGCAGCCGGTCATAGGTGCTCAGCGGATGCTGGAAGCTCTCCCTGGGCACAGGCCGTGCGGTGACTGGCATTTGCTCCAGACCCCGTTTTGCCTGCCGTGGCAAAGGTCTGAGCTGGAAGCGCTCCTGATCCAGCAATATCTGCGGCTTGATGCCGGTGGTGCCATGGATACGCTGATGCGCCACACGCTCGAGCCAGGGACCTATATGGGCATTGGCCGTGGCCACATCCAGCCGAAGCCCAGCCTGATTCAGAGTGGCTGCCATAGGCGTGATGAAGCTGTTTTTCAAGTAACCATTGAAGCGCTCGACCTTGCCCTTGGTGCGAGCTCTGTAGGGCCGGCAAGCGCGGGCGATAAAGCCATAATCGCGCGCGGTCGCCAGCAATTGCGCATTCCAACGATGCTGGCCTTCGCCGTAAGCATCACGTTCGATCATGATGGTCTTGGCGTTGTCGAACAGGATCTCCTGGGGGACCCCGCCGAAGTAATGACATGCCTCCTCGATCCCGCGCAACCAGTCATCCTGACGCTCATGCTCGGAAAACCGGACGTAGTTAGCGCGGCTATACCCCAGCGTGGCAACAAAGGCTTTGATCGTGCGCCGGTGACGAGAGATGGTCGTGAAATCGACCTGCATTTGCTTGCCTGGCGGCGTCTCGAAACGAACTACCGGATCAGGCACGGCCGTCTTGAACTCGGCGAGGTAGGTCTTGAGTTGAGTGATCCCGCCAGCGTAGCCACGATCCTGAATCTCGCTGAACAGAACCGTTGCCGGTATCCAGTGCGGTTTGGCCGCCTCGATCCGTGCTAGCAGATAGGTTTTGTAGGGCTCTAGCTTTGCTGGGCGAGCAGCCCGGTCCGGGTAGCTAGGTACAACGGTCAGGTCCCGCAGATACCTCCGCACCGTATTGCGCGACACTCCGAGTTGCTTTGCGATGGCGCGAATGCTGTTGCCTTGGCCATGTAATACATGAATTTCCACGAGTCTCTCCTGAGTCAACATCGGCCGCCGCTCTGGTCATTTGATTAGGCGGCCATTTTGCTTCAGGTGGGTCAATTTTAAGTCGACGTTGGTGGGTCAGTATTACTCCGGCGGTGACAATATGCGCGCCGCCTTCGCGGTGCTTGGATATCAACAGCAGGCAACCGGTATTGGCGATCAACGCGACGAAGGCGATCGCCATCATCATCAGCGATTCAGGCTCACTACCGAAAACAAAGCGTCGCACCACCTCGACGAGTACGCCGATAGCCAAAATCAGTTGCAGTACCCCTGCCAGATGCGCGGCACGTACCTGCATTTTCGCACTGCGCCCTACGGCATAGAGAGCCAGGCCATAGAGGGGTTCTAGGGATTTTCCCCTCTAAAGTAACATAGAACGCTACAGGTATTATATTATATGGTCTGTGGCGGTGGGTTACCTTCCAATATTCTGCCATC
>NZ_JACSOE010000181.1:0-3345 GCF_014349115.1 Alteromonas sp. BZK5
GGATTATAACGTATCTAAGTATCATTTTTCGAAACATGAATTTTGTTTATCTAAGAAAAATGAGGAGATTCGAGGTCTCCGCGAGTCCAATCGGAATCTAAGCAAGTTATTAGAACAAAATAAAGATAAGCTGCAATCTTTGTATGAAAAAATTGAACGGTTTGAAGAAATCTTAGACGAGAAAATTTCTAACTTGAGTAACAATATCGACAATAAAATTCAAGCAAGAGTAGGAAGTCTTCAAGCCTTTGTGACGAAGTCGCATTCAAACATATGTAAGCAAATAGAAGATTTTTTTTCTGTTAGAAATTACATCGACAATGGCAACAAACCGCTGTCATTTCACGGCTGGCCTATTAGCCCGGATGTGTCTTTAAGCATAGTTTCACTTTTGTCAACTGGGAGTTACTCTGGTGTTTTAGAGTTTGGTAGTGGCACTTCAACTGCCTTGATAGGAAGAGTCTTGAAACGAATTGCCTTAGATTCTACACCCATCCCATTTATATCCTTTGACCATAATGCCCAATATTTTGAAAAAACAAAAGAGCTGTTAAGTCTTCATGAGGTTTCAAGTTATGTTGATTTAAATTGCTGTGAACTAATCGTAGAAGAACTTGGTGGCGTTGAGTTTCAGTACTATGCATGTAGAAAGCATTTACAGAAATTTGCAGAAATGTTTGAAGGAAGTGGACATAAGATACTTGTTTTAGTTGATGGTCCCCCTGGGGCTACTAATCTTCATGCACGATACCCAGCACTTCCAATAATTATGGAAGAAATTGGGTTTAACAATTTTAGCGTGGATTTTTTGGTAGATGATTATGGAAGAGGAGAAGAAAAAGAAGTAGTTGAAAAGTGGAAGAAAGATGTAGAGCAAGCTGGTTTCGACCACTCTAATGAAATAATAGCAAGTGAAAAAGGGTTTTCTATATTCAGAGTGCTACCCCGTTCGTAAATCTGTTTTTCCAAAAAAATAAAGTACCGATAACATGGACAACTATTTTCTTTAGTTTACTTGAGCTAAACAGTTTAATTTTGAAAATTACAATCAAGCAAAAATATTTATATAAATAAGGTGGTAAGAATGACGCTGTTGTTTCGCGATGCTCATGAAGCGTTTTCAAATGGAGACTTTTACAAAGCACGCGAGCTTTATAATGCTGCAGGTAAGGTGTTCGGCGAAGATACGGTCAAGTATAATTTATATTTATGCGATAAAAAGTTAAAAGAGATTAGCGAAGGAAAAACAAAAGTTGGTGATAATGGTGTACCAACTAGCTATCGCGCCTTTAAGTGTAAAAATGTTGAAATACCTAAAGAGCTTAAAAATTATTACAATCCACCCAAGTCTTTTCCTAAAGGGTTGAAGTTACCGGAAATTGAAGGGCTCAAGAATGACTACTCTCACTTAGAGGCGTTTGCAAAAGAAAGTGATGATGTAGCAGTGTCGATTGTAGTTTTAACTTACAACCGAACGGACCCCCTTAAGAGAACACTTGCCGGTATATTAAATCAAAATTACCCTATAAAAAATATCGAAGTCATTGTTGTTGATGATGGTGGTAAAGACAGCGCATTAGATGCAGTAAGAGAGTTTTCAAATAAGCTTGATATAAAGTACGTTTGGCATCGAGATATTGGATTTACTCCCGCAGCTGCAAGAAATAATGGGGTAAATGTAGCGCGAAACGACTTTGTAATTTTGCTTGATGTTGATATGTATCCATCGAGAGGCTTGGTGCGGGAATACGTCAAATATGCCCCTATAATTGATAAGACAGTTCTTATTGGCCCAAGGCGATATATTGATTTAAATAACGTTAGTTCACAGTTTTTGATTGAAAACAGTTCATATGCTGAAGATTGTGAAGATGTTGTCACCAATAATAAGGTTGCAGGTAAAATCTCGGGCGAAAAGTCGGTTGATTGGCGGCTCGAGATCTTTGACAAAACCGATATGCTCCGTAATGAAAAAGTTCCCTTTAGAGTTTTCGCTTCTGGTAACGTAGCATTTTCAAGAGCCGAATTTTTGAAAGTTGGTAAGTTTGACGAGCGTTTTGATTCGTGGGGGTATGAAGACACCGAGCTTGCATTTAGATTTTTCAACGCAGGCTTGTACATGATACCTGTATTGCCTGCTCTCGCACTACACCAAGAACCCTTAGGAGGTGAAAATGAGACGGATCGCGAAGCGGGTAAGCAAAAAAGTAAAAAGCACTTCGCTGAAGTCTGCCCTTACTATAGACATTTAGTCGATAAAAAAGACAATTGGGAAGTGCCAAAGGTCTCCATCTATATACCCGCATATAATGCAGAGAAAACAATACTAGATGCGGTAGAAAGTGTACTTAATCAAACCTTTAAAGATGTCGAAGCGTGTATCTGTGATGATGGTTCAACTGATAATACTGTAAAGCTTCTTGAAAAGTATTACTCAGATAACCCTAGAGTTAGGTGGATCAGTCAAGCGAACGGGGGGATTGGAGCTGCTTCTAATACCGCTGTGAAACTTTGTAGAGGTATCTACATAGGTCAGTTAGATAGCGACGACTATTTAGCTGAAGATGTGGTTGAAAAGTGCGTAGGGGAAATGGATAAAGACCTGTCCATTGGACTTGTATACACAACTTATGAAAACGAGTATCAAGATGGGCGGATAGAGCAAGGGTATAATTACCCAGTTTATCTCAGAGAAAAGCTCGTTACTGCAATGATTGCACACCATTTCAGGATGTTTCGAAAACTTTACTGGTGCAGAACCGAAGGTTTTAACGAGCGAATTAAAAATGCAGTGGATTATGACATGTACTTAAAATTGTCAGAGGTATGCAATGCAAAACACCTGAACGTTGTCGGGTATCGCAGGCGACTTCATGGTGACAATACCTCCATAAAGAACTTTTCTGAACAGATGAAGAACACTGCGGTCGTAGTGAACTCATCATTATCTCGGATGGGATTAAAATATGTAGCTTCACTCGAAGACGAAAATAAATCACAATTAATTTTTAAGGGCAATTAAAGTGGAAGTGTTATTTATAGGAAGTAAATTCCATGGGCTAGATAGTGTTATTGCTTCTAGTACTATCAATTCATTTTTTTGCTCAGAAGAAGAGTTTCTGAATACTCAAGCTTCGAGTTTAAAAAAGTACGATGTGATAGTTGTGCTTCGATTAAATATTTTGTTAAACGCTGCAAAAATTAATATATTTTCAAAGGTTTTTTCTGACAGTGCTCCTACCGCTAGGATTATATTTTGGACACATGAAACTTTTTGGGATAGAACTTTAGAGTCGGAACGTGTTCTTTTTGGGAGAAACGTTCGGTTCATGAATTGCTACACAG
>NZ_JACSOE010000182.1:0-3341 GCF_014349115.1 Alteromonas sp. BZK5
TCGTAATTGCTTCCTGTTTTTGGACCTAAATCGCATGAAACAAGCCTTAAAGCCAGCTGTCACAGAGGATAGTAAATAGCGTTAATTTGTCTTAAACTCAGGCGGTTACCCTGATCCAAGAGGCTCAGGGTAACGGAGCCCGGCTGGTCAAGGCCTGCGCCTTGCTGAACCTGAGTATACGCACTTATCAGCGCTGGACGGCAGATAAGGCCGTCAGCGCCGATCAACGACCGGTGGTGCCCAGACCAGCACCCACCAATAAACTCTCGGAGGCGGAGCGTCAGGCCGTGGTCTCACTGTGCAACCAGAAGGAATATCGAAGCTGTCCGCCGGCCTTCATCGTTGCGGATCAACTGGATCAGGGTCGCTACCTGGCCTCGGAATCCACCTTCTATCGGGTTCTGCGGGAGAAGGATCAAGTACACCCCAGAGGTCGGCAAAAAGCGCCCCAGAGCAAGCGCAGGGCAACTACACACAAGGCCACAGAACCGAACCAGCTGTGGTCGTGGGATATCTCATGGCTGCCGGGGCCAGCAAAAGGCACCTGGTTCTACCTGTATCTGATGCTGGACGTATACAGCCGCAAGATCGTCGGTCACGAGGTCTATCACAGTGAGACCGGCGAGCTTGCCAGCGAGTTCATCGAGAAGGCCTACTGGCGTGAACACCTGGCGACGAAGGACAAGCCTCTAGTGCTGCACTCCGACAATGGCAGCCCCATGAAGGCCTCGACCTTCTTGGAGAAACTGTACGATCTGGGTATTACGCCCTCGAACAGTCGCCCCCGGGTCAGTAACGACAATGCCTACTCGGAGTCGTTGTTCAAAACCCTGAAGTTCCGCCCGGGGTTCCCGGTAAACGGCTTCAGAACGATCGAGGAGGCCCGCAAATGGGTACTGGCGTTCGTGCGCTGGTACAACACCGAGCACCGACACAGCGCCTTGAACTACGTAACACCTCAGCAACGCCATACGGGCGAAGCTGATCAGATCCTGGCCCAGCGAAAACAGATTATCGAAGCGGCGAAAGCCGAGAACCCGCGTCGCTGGTCTGGTGATATCCGAAACTTCAGCTTGCCGGAATCAGTCACTCTGAACCCGGAAAAGGCGGCCAATTGTTAAAGAGCTGATGACTTAAACGCGACATCTACGTTGACAGACTCCGAGAGGCAAGTTACACTCCATTGAGAGCCTTGGCTTACATGCGTACGCTGAAAATAAATGCACTTGCAGGGCTCTCGATATATTCGGAACTACAACAACAATGCCTCTCATGGAGAAGACCCAATGCGTGTTTATGCTCAACGAATACCAAGCGCTGTTCGCCTTTTGATCCTATCAACATTCGTTTTTTCGCTGTCCGCCTGCAATGACTCGTCATCTGGTCCAAGTGACCCGACTTCGGTTACGACCTCGGAGGGAACCGTCACAGGGCAGCTTGTCACCGACAGTAACGGCAGCGAGATGAAACAATGGCTCGGCGTTCCATATGCCCAATCAACGGAGGGAGCAAACCGTTTTCGTGCGCCCCAAAGCCTGGAGCCGAGGACGGATGTTTTGGAGGCGACAGATTTTGGTGATGCGTGCCCACAAACGCCGGCGCAATCTCCGTTTGCCATTCAAAGTTCAAATCCAGGGTCGACTACTTCGGAGGATTGTCTGAACCTCAATATCTACAGCCCTGCTGAAGGTGATAATCATCCGGTGGTTGTTTGGATCCACGGCGGCGGTCTGGATACTGGTGCCGGTTTTCAGTCCAGCGCGAAACCTGACAGGTTGGTGAAAGAAGGCATCGTTGTTGTGGCCATTAATTATCGCCTTGGCGTGCTCGGCTATTTGGCGCATCCGGCACTTACGGCCACCTCGCAAACGTCCGAGAAGGGATCAGGTAATTACGGTCTAATGGATCAGATCAAAGCCCTCGAATGGCTTCAAGCCAACGTTGCTGAGTTTGGCGGGGACCCGAATAACGTAACACTGGTCGGTGAGTCTGCAGGCGGATTCAGCATCAAGGGGTTAATGGCTGCCAATGATCGAACCAACGGTTTGTTTCATCGGGTCATTGTTCAGAGCGGTCCATCCTTCTTCCAGGAAACGCCTACAGAAGCCGAGCAACGCGGTGCCGGATTTATGGCCAGCCTGTGCGCAGATGATGCATCGCCTGAAGCGGCAGAGTGTCTGCGTAACCTGACCCTTGAGCAACTTCTCACTTTGCAGGCCGGCGAACCTGAATTCGGTTCGGAAATTGTTCAACGACCGGGTGTTCTTGAACAGACGGTGGCAGCCGCGTTGGCAAGTGGACAGTTCACGGCTGACCAGGTGTTGGAAGGCTCGAACCGGGATGAATGGCGTTTGTTTGTTGCTATGGAGCAACTTGTGAGTGGACGCAATTCCCTTGAGGAACTACTTGCAGGAAGTTCGACAGCCTACCGGCAAGAACTGATACGGCGATATGGTTCAGTCACTGAAGCCAATGCGGACGCGGTGGTAGACCTCTATCCGCTTAGCAGTTATGACAATGCCGATATCGCGGTCTCTGCCGTGGGCACCGATGCGATCTTTGCCTGTCCAGGCTTTGGTAACATTGCGGCTGCCGCGCAACATATCCCGGTCTACGCGTACGAATTTGCAGACCGAAATGCACCACCGCTGCCTTCACCATTATTTGCAACAGTTCAACCCGCTTTTCAACCCGCTTTAGGTGCTGCGCACGCCACTGAAATTCCTTATGTCTTTGCCTCTCAGGCTGAACTGGAAGCCGAATTCTCCGCAGATTCCGCAACGCTCGCCGAGACGATGGTGCGCTACTGGGCGGCGTTTGCCCGCACCGGCGACCCAACCCCAAGCGACGGGACTCTGCCTGCATGGCTGCCCTTTGTGAATCAGGGCTATCAATCACTGCAAGCGCCTGCCGAAAATACTGGTCCCTTCTCAGTGTTGTCCGGTGGTCAATCATTCAACCAGGCTCGAAATTGTACCCTTTGGTTGGGCGGTTGAAGCACTTTCAACGATAGAGAAACGCCGTTGATCAGCCCGGTGCGATCGGCACCGGGCTTCAAAAACTACCCAGTAAGCAAATGTGATATCCGCGGAGCAACGACGATCCGTCCCTCTGTTGAGCTTATGATGGAGCACCGAGGCAAACCTCAGCGATTTCTCAACCCATAATCAGATCCTTAGGCCTGGTTCTGTATACACATCTCACGCTTCGCAGACGTGAAGGCCCCTTTCTGAAAGGAGATCCTATGAAAAAAATGCACGCACCCAAGATCATGGTATGTTCAATCGCCATCTTGTCGGTTGCCGGCTGTGGGGGCGGCGGTGGAGGGGGTGGTGCTGCCT
>NZ_JACSOE010000183.1:0-3322 GCF_014349115.1 Alteromonas sp. BZK5
AAGTGTTTAGGCTTCAAGCAGCCAGCGATTGTATTTAAAGAAATGGCATTGGCTGCTTGATATTGACGAGTGTCGCACTTCGCAGTTGAATTCGGGACTCTTTACGTGTTTTCTCTAATAGACTCTGATAGTTTGTACCTTGCTCATTTAGCTTTCGTTGCATATTTCGAAGACTAAAACCTAAAGATTCAGCGATCACTTGCTGAGAAGGGCTACCAAAAGGTAAAAGATCAAATATCTTTGACTTTACAACATGTTTTAAATCATTTTTATCTATACGAGACATGAACTCTTCAAGAATTTTTTCATGCATTTGAGTTATTAATGAATTAGTCGTTATCAATTGCTTTTGAGTTTGTTCAAGATCAAAAACAATAGTTGTTTTTTCTGCATTAAATACAACATCACATTTAAAGTAGTCATTTAAATAATCAGTATCATGATTAGGCTCGGGAAAAGAAAACAACACTTTCAAAGGTACAATATTTGCTCCTGCTAACTCCCTAGAAAATTTAATTACAGTGAGAATAAAAAGTTCAACTCCAACATAAGATAATACAGGGCTCGCTGTACTTTTATGGCAAAACAAATTCATATGAACCAATAATTGACTATTCCTTTCTAACGCCGTGAGCTTACATGTATTTGATAGTACTCTTTTGTAGTTAGCTAAGCATTGGAGAGCAGCTTGTAGGCTTTCAGACGAGACCATGGCATAACCAAGAGCATGAAATATATTAGGATGAAACTGATTGGCAACAGAAATGGAGAAATCATGCCGATTCAACTTAGCGTTAGTATAATTAAGTATTTTAGTTATATTTTTTGCTGTAGTTCTTGATTCTGGGTTATTAAAAGCACGGCTATCAATCTTAAAATTTTGACATGCTTCATCAAAATCAAGATCAAATAACTCCATTGCACGCTTAATAGAGATCATCCAACCGCTCAGTACCGTATAACTTTCTTCCATATTTTACTTCCACAAATAAATGTAGACCCCAATAAAATGATTAAAAATGACAAAACAAATACATTTTGACGTAAAAAGCACTAGTTAAAACCAACGCCCTACGTCATCTTATGTAACAAGTTAAACATAAGATTAACAATATCCTCAAGATGGTATTAAATTTCTTCTTGCCGCTGGAAATGCAGGTGTTGAAGCATCAACCAATATCGTAATTGAAGAAGCACAAAAATGAGATGCTTATTTGGGTCTATTCCGTTGTTATTATTATTTGTTTAATTACCTTTAGATCGGTGCCTGTTGTTGTATGCATCATAGTTCCTTTGATTGTCACTTCGGTGTTAAGTCAAGCGTTAATGGCCTTTGTAGGTATAGGCGTTAAAGTTGCAACATTACCTGTAATTGCATTAGGTGTCGGGATTGGGGTTGATTATGGCATCTATATTTTCAGTAAAATAAAAGAAGGGCTTGCCATGAAAAAGTCACTCTATATGTCTTATTTATATACATTAAACCAAACAGGTAAAGCAGTAGGCTTTACTGGCGTAACTTTAGCAATATGTGTAGCGACATGGGCTTTCTCTCCAATCAAATTTCAATCCGATATGGGCTTATTATTAACCTTTATGTTTGTTTTTAATATGATCGGTGCGCTTACCTTAATTCCAAGTTTAGCTTGGTTATTACGTATCGGAAAAAGCCAGAGCGAATCTTAGATCGTAAACTACTAATAATACTTTAACGATGGCTACATCGTTAAAGTATTAAGCTTATCTTATAGATATGCGTTTAAGCAAATTCAAGGATATTAAGTGACTTTAATTAATCATACACATGTTCCAGGACATCATTGTTCTAGTACTGCAATAGCAGACTTGGTTCGTTTTCATCATTTCAATTGGAGTGAAGACTTCTGTTTTGGTATAGGCGGCGGCTTAGGCATTACTTATTTAAAAACACCGTCTTCATCCCCTACTCGCCTGCTTCATACACGCTCTTTAGGATATGAAAAACGCTTTTTCAATGCTATTGGTGTAGATGATTTTTCATGGTTAAGTGGCCGTACGGAAGAAGAAAGCGAGAAACAACTTCTTTGTGCCATAGACGAAAACCGGCCTGCCCTACTGCTTAGTGACATATTTTATTTACATTACTTTAATTCATCGAGTCATTTTCCGGGTCATGGAATTATGGTTTGGGGTTACGATAAAAACGATAAAATTTTTTATGTAACCGATACCGAAAGAGAAAACTTAGAAAGCGTGCCTTTTTCTGATATGAGAAAAGCGCGGGTATCACAAATCCCCCCCTTTATATGTAATGGTGATTTTTATGCTCCGCATCATCTATCCAAACCTACAGATTTACAAACACTATGCAAATTGGCTATTAAGGAAAATGCACATAGGTTGCTTAACTCAACTGACCATGCAAGCGGCTTTTCTGCTTTGCACTCCCTGACCGATGATCTCAGTAATTGGGCCGAATCTGATGACTGGCAATGGAACTGTCGATTTGCCTACCAAACCATTGAAAAAAGAGGTACAGGTGGCAGTGGTTTTAGAAAAATGTATGCTCGATTCTTAGCTGAAGCGGGTCAACATCTAGAATCTATTAAAACCTTAGAATTAGAAAATAAAATGCTTGAAAGTGCACAGAGTTGGCATGTGCTTTCAAACGCTTTTAAGCAAACCTCTGAGAACAATAAACCAGATTTTGAATTTATTAAAAAATGTATTAAACAAGTGATTGCAAAAGAAACCATCTATTGTGAGAGCGCTTTATTAGTTTAAGTTTATAACATAATTAAAAAATAGAGGAATACTGATGGATACTTCCAGAAATATAATTAACAGAGTTGCCATGGGTGATGTTTTTAGGCGTAAAGCAGCAACATCCCCGAACCTTGATGCCATTGTGGAATACAGAAACAATGAACGGCTTGCCTATACCCATTTAGCGTTAAATAAAGCGCTAAATAAAGTTGATCATATGTTAAGAGCGTTAAATATAAAACAAGGTGATAGAGTTGCATTAGCCAGTCCTAATTCAATTGAATTCGCTCTCGTTATTTATGGTTGCATGAAAGCAGGCGTTGTTGTTGTACCTGTAAATTATTTACAAGGTCCTTCTGATTTGGTTTTTACGCTTAATCACTGCGAAGCTAAAGCGATATTTATTGAAGATTCATTAGTTGAAAAATTTGAAGAATGCAAACACGAACTCAATGTTTTGAAACATTGGATTTCAATACTGAGGGATCCCCACGAATTTAGCATGTAATCTTGCTCATGCAAGCTTCAGCGGTGAGTTCATCAAGCCAGCGGATCGTCTTTTTCCACTGATGCAGGG
>NZ_JACSOE010000184.1:0-3306 GCF_014349115.1 Alteromonas sp. BZK5
CATCAATGCCATAGGTTGGGCATTTAATACCAATACCTTTGACACCAATACCTGCAATTTGCGCGTCAGACACGGCTAATCGCAAGCTATCTACACAGTCAGGTTGACCATCAGTGATAACAATAACCAGTTTTTTATCAAACCGGTGAGCACACAAGCTAGCAACAGAGCCTCTAACCAATGGCGCAGTAGGAGTACATCCGCTAGGTTTAACTGCAAATTGATTAAGGTCTATTGGACAAGCAAAGCGTTTTGTTAGCAACGATTTATTGTCTACCATATGACGTACTTCACACTCCACATTAGGGAGGCTATCAAGAGCAGATGCCATAGCATAAGCGGATTGATTAGCTACACGAAATGGGGGAACGTCTTTTAAGTCATCGACATTTTCCATACTCCAAGAAGCGTCGACTATGATACTGACTGCTGCAGAGGGGGCTTTTGCACGTTTTTCATTTCTGAAAATGCATGCAGTATTAGGGTTAGTCACTAAGTCTAATACTCGTTGACCATCTAACACACCACCATCACGCACGTAGTTACGGCGAACACGAGCTTGATCTATTAAAGCACGCTTCATAATCAATTTAATCTGATTAATTTGGCCCTTCACTGAATCAAACTCATGCTGTCTATCATACCCACTGGGAGAGTGATCAATATTACCAATTAAATTAGCTGAATATTCTAGGTTTTCCCGGTATTCATCTGGGTTATCCGTAGCGAATTGATCAGATAATTCATTGATTTTTTGACGAACTGCTTCGTGTACATCTTGCATACATTCGCTGTCATCAATATTTTCATCCTCAAATGGGTTATTTTCGAATTGATTAATAGTTGGTTTTGAATCGCTAGATGCTTTATCAGACGAATCAGCGCTACTCGAATCATCACCATCCTCAAAAAGTTCATCAACGTCATCATTTGCTGAAGTCTCTTGAGGTGTATCTGAGTTACTATCTTCAGTACTGGTTTGTGAATCACTTGACTCCTCATCAGATTGTTCATCCGATGCGCCATCAGAATTATCCCCAGCACTTTCAGTATTCTCATTATTTTGTCCTGGACCACCTTCATCAGAATCAGGCTTTTCAGGTTCAATTTGTTGTAAGAAGTCTCGCAACTTTTGAGTGATTTTAAGGCTATCGTATGTGTCTTTTGCATTAGGTATTTCATCAATTATCGATTCAACCTCCAACGCGTTAGTTTCACCTAGCATGTCAAACAATTGTTGTCGCACTTTCAACATGTTTGGCCGGATAACTACATTACCGGTAAACAAAGTGAACCCACGATACACAATGTAATCATTTACGAGACTAAACGGTGAGGTATATTGATTCACTGTTTTGCCTGCAAATAAATCTTTGTTCACATAGTGCAAGTACTTCTTTGCACCTTTAAAATCACGTTGTACAAGACCTTCCATACGAACGTCTTCAACTGCGTTATAAACACGAAACCAACTGCCATTGAGGTTTCCAGTAGCATCGAAATCGGTATGCTTTACGTGACCACCTTCATGAAATGCCAAACCTATCGCCATATTCACAAAATGATCATCTGAAAAGTCACCAACACGAATGCTAATAGTTTTTCCATCAGTTGAAGCTAGGCCACTTGTCGTAAATCTCACTTTGACAGAGGCAAGCTGACCAACTAATAACGCAATGTTATCGAGACGTTTTCTAGTACGTTTTAATTGAAGTGTATTTGAAACACCCATGGTAATCTCCAAAGTAGTTAATATGGGAGATAAACCAATCCTTAAGGGAAATAGTTATATCTCCCAAAGTAGGGGTAATTAATCGAAATCGAACTCGTCGGCCGTTGCGAACATATCGTCCATAACAGGTTCGACATCGAGTTGTGGGGTAATAATATTAGTAGGGGCAGGTTCAATAGTAATTTCAGCTTCACTATCATCGAACCAATTATCATCTAAGTCAATGTCAGGTAATTTCCGAGAATCATTAGCACATTCGCGCAACGTTTCCTCATCTTTAAGTAACATGATTAGATTCAACAGCATTGAAAAACCGTGACCCTCAATAATGTTGTTTTTCTCACCAGTTGGTGCAGGAATGGCACTTTGAACATCGCGTATATATCCAGCAATATTCCCAAGCCCTTCTTGACCTAAAGCGATTTGTTTAACCTTGTCGCTTAATTTGGTGAGTTTGTGTAGCGGTGTAGTCGTAACAAAACTGACTAACTTTCCGTCTTTAACGAAAAATTCCTTATAGATTTGATTAACAGTTCGTTTTATATCCGATAGAGATGCCGAAGCAATTTCGTCAACTAAACGAGCGTTATCATCCTCTGTAAGGCCTTGCATCATCAAAACAGGCAGCATGCCAATACTGTTTCTACCAAACCATTCAGACTTTGTATAAGACAAAGCGTTTGCCACTCGATACAGGTCAATGTGTAAAGATTGTAGGTGTGTATTGAGAAGGTTGTCATAATCGTTGTAATAACTCATCAACAGATCATTAAACTCCTCAATTATCACGTTACATCTCTCAATGACGTCGTCTACAGCCGAGCGCTTAACAAGAAAACCCTCATTACCCAACTGCAAACAATTAGCTTGCAAAAAAGTACGTAGTTTTTCACGTTTAGCACGAAGTTTACCGCCGACTGATTTTGGAAACACATGTACTTTAATACTGTCAGTACCTTCTTTGATGAGCGTACCTTGCAGCTCAACAGAAAGTTCATCCGATGTACGAGTGTTTTCACAGATAGCACAGTCAAAGCGCAACATCGCAAATTGACCAGTAATATCTGATGGGGTAATTGATTTAACAGAAGCCATAATTTATCTCCAAATATAAAAAAGGGAGACAAATACAACTTCCCGTAGGGAGCAGTAAAATGTCTCCCAATGGGGTAGGTATTTGTAAGTCTGACGTTAAAAGTTAGCGCCAGTTAGTTTTGGTCAAAATACCCTTTAAAGTAGCATCCAACAGCAAGAATCACGCAAGCTGTGAGAAACGCAAAAGGTATCATTAAACCAGATTGTAAAACTGTATCTAGAAAACTCATAATATTCTCTTTGTACACTATGTAACCAGTATAACAGCATGTATGTTTTATGTCACTTTGTGACTACACGCTAAGGTTACGGTGGTCCTTTAAGAACTATTACGATTTCCCAGACATATAAGACCAAGATCAGCAATTTCAAACTTAACACCTGGAACGCAAACACTAATGGGTCAGATTCAGGCGTTTGTATCATTTGAAAAATTAAGGTTAGTACCATGCCAATCACAAGATCATGAACAGCCTTTA
>NZ_JACSOE010000185.1:0-3222 GCF_014349115.1 Alteromonas sp. BZK5
CAACACGCTGGCGAATATGGCGCGAACAACGGTTGGAACATGGCGGGTGTGACTGCGCTTGTTATAGGCATTTTACCCAATATCCCCGGTTTTCTTCACGCAGCTGGTTTTCTAGAAAGCGTGCCAGCCGTTTTCGATACGCTTTACGCCTACGCATGGTTTGTAGGGTTAATCATCGCCAGCATGGTTTATCTGCTGCTCTCCAACAGAGCACCCGTCACTATGCAGGCAAAAAGCGCCTCCCAATAATGGGGTCAGAGTACTTTTCTGAGCAGTAAACTAACGGGGGCAGAGTAATTTTCTGTGTAGTAGACTAATGGGGTCGGAGTACTTTTCTACGAAATGTACTCTGCCCCCCCAAATATACTTCGACAGGGTTATTTTCGCTTCATATTTTCAAAAAGCGAGGGTTCCCAAGGCCGCATCGCCATTAAAAGACCAATGTGCTGGCGTTCTTCAATTGGTAGGGCATTATCTTCGCTGCTGAGTTTTGCTGCCTCTTGTCGCAGTTGTTCAAGACGGCGCTGAATAATCGAAACCGAGGTCTGAGAATAGCGGCCGCGTAAATAGAAACGGAACATCCATGGCTCGTTCTTCTTTGGGGCCATAAACTTCACCATTACTTCCTGCTCCATAAATTTTTCTAGCGGACCACCAGGGATCCAGCGAAAGTTTTGCGCAATGAGCAGCTTGTAGCGGTTATTCGGTAACAGCTCTATAAGCTTAAGTTTGTCTAAGGTTGTCATTAGCTTAATGCCCTCGACCTCAGAAATATTGTAGTGCTTGATGATTTCCGAGAATCGCCAGCCATCACGCACACATACGGCTGCAAGCAGTAGCTTGGGATTGGCAAGTAGCTCCATTTCTTGCTTCTCAGACAGCTGTGATATTTTTTCCTGCTGCTTTTGCGACAGGCTAAAAAGGTCGCTTAATGACAAATTTAGACATTCACAAATCTGTTCCAGTTTATCGAGGCTGAAAGCCTGTAAAGAGAAATTTCGTTTTACGCTGGCCTCGCTTACGTTCAGTTTCTGTGCGATCTGTTTGTAGGTAAATCGCTGCTCTCGTAAACATTGTTTAAGCGTGTCGTAAACAAGGTTAATTTGGCTCATGGTATTAAATATTTATACTTGTGGTGTAATTTAATACTACATCAGCGGTTGTGGTTTACGAAATTTATTCTTGGTTCTAGTGTAGAACATGTTCAGGCACATCTCGCCTTTACATACTAGGAGCAAGTGATATGAAAAATTCGCGTTCAACATTGATGTTAACTGCACTATTAGGTAGTGCGCTTCTTACCCATTCTGTAATGGCAGATGACTCTATCGACCACAGTGGCAAAGCCAGTAAACATAGCGCACTTGCTGCATCTGAAGGCTTAGCAACGACGGCGTCAGTAGCGAGTGCCGTAGTCGCTGTTCCGGTGATACTAACCGGCAGTGCTGTAGTGGCAGGTAGCGCAGTTGCTGAAAGTGTGATTGACGAGAGTAGCCGCAGTATTCACGGAGCTAGTCATCATTCCTCCGTTGATAATAACCAGCCGTTAGTGATTACCGAAGCAATTATTACTGCAGACCCTGCGCCAAACAAAGTCGTTGCGACCACTAACACAACAACGACTACGACAACTACTACCACAACTAAACGCTAACGGTTAATTAATTGCTCGAACTTTGAAGCGCGATTGGACGCTATAAAAGTGGCTATAGTTTGGTAAAACACTGCTACAGCGAAGCGTTGTGCATCTAGCGCTTCATAATAAATAGCGAGCGCTTTAGGTGGCTCTTATTCAGTGCAAGTCGAGAGAATTTAAGCAGGGAAGAGTATGAAAACATTTTTGTATTCAATAGCTGTGGCTTTGGTACTACTTACTGCCAACGCTAATCACGCTTTGGCAGGTAGTCAGCAGCACGGAAAACCTTCGTTTTCACCAGAAGCCATTGCCATTTTTTCTAAAGAAGTAGAAAAGTATGCGGCAAGCCAAGGAGCTCGTGCCTTCATTATTGCAAGGCGAGGCAGACCGATTGAAGACATGCCGGAGGACATTCGCTTTACGCACACTGCTATTGCTATCTACTCAAGCATTCAGCTAGATAATGGAGAGACAGCCAAAGGTTATGCAATCCATAATTTGTATCAAGATGCTGATGAACAAGACGAGAGTCATCTAGTTACCGATTATCCGGTAGATTTTTTCTGGAGTGCTTATGCGCTCGAAGCAGGCCTCATTATCCCATCGGTTGCCGTGCAGCAAGCGCTTATAAGTATGTACAGCGAAGATAGAGCAAAATTGTTGCATAACCCACGCTATTCAGTCGTTGCTAACCCATTCAACAGTGAACGACAAAACTGTACCGAGTACACCCTAGATGTGCTGAATGCTGCGGTGTACTCCACCACAGATATAGCCCAGCTAAAAGCTAATGCAAAGGCATATTTTACGCCGCAAAAAGTAAACATGAGCCGCGCCAAACTTGGCTTGGCGAGTATGTTCAGCGACGGCGTGACGCTGTCCGATCACGGTCGTAAGGTGGAAACAACTACATTTGGAAGCCTTGCTCGTTACATGCAGAAATACGATTTATCGGAAAAGGCAGTTATTTTTGCGAGCAACGGTGAGACAACTATTATCGAGGAATTTAACAATGCAGATTCAGAATAAACCAACGAAAGCATTTCGAATAGCATCACTGGCAGCCCTAATTGTGGGTGTAGGCGCTTATTTTATCGGCCTTTACAATGCCCCAATGGCGCTTAATGAAAAAGGTTATTACTTCACTATTATGTTATTTGGCTTGTTTTCTGTAGTGAGCTTACAAAAAACGGTACGCGATAAAATGGAAGGTGTGCCAGCGACCAAAGCATACTTCCTTGCATCAGCTGTAGCTACTGCATCAGCCATCATATTGTTGGTAATTGGCTTATTAAATGCTGAGTTTTTATTAAGTGAAAAAGGCTTCTTCGGCATGGCCTTCACTCTAAGCCTCTTTGCCGCTATTACGGTGCAGAAGAACGTACGCGATAGCCAAACTACCGACGAGTCACGCAACACAAAAAGCGATACTCAAAGCAGCGCTACTGAGCACGAAGACTCTCCCAAAGTGAAAGCCGCTTAAAAAATGGGGTCAGAGTCTGAGGTATCCCCACAAATAATATAACGATATCAGCGAGATAAAAAAGATAGGAACATTCATGACGTTTGGTGATCAGATCAATCGC
>NZ_JACSOE010000186.1:0-3161 GCF_014349115.1 Alteromonas sp. BZK5
CTAATCGGCCAGGTCTTCTTATGTTGGGTAATGAAACCGTATTTCACTTGGTTTCTTTGGCAAAGAAGACCGTCGCCTTTTTTAGGATCTCTTTCTCCATTTTCAGGCGTTTATTTTCTTCTCTCAACCGACGGATTTCTTCCTGTTCCGGTGTCAACTTACCGTTGCCACGAAATGCGTGGGCACCTTCAGATTCTTGCTCTTTAAGCCAGCGGCCTAACATATTCGCGCTAATACCCAGACTACGTGCAGCCTCAGCAATCTTGTAATTTTGTTCTGTAACCAGACTAACAGCGTCCAGTTTGAATTCTTTCGAATAGCTTTTTCGCGTTTTCATATACACTCCAGTTGAGATAATTATCCCTTAACTGGCTGTGTGAATCTATTGGAGCACGTCATACGGATGAATTACAGCGATTACTTGGTTTATTTTTGCAATATAAGCTAAGGGCTGTTGATCTTTCGTGATTAGTTTTTGACCGGCATGGTAAAGCGTTATAATTCGTTTCGTCAAAAATAAATTAACAACTCAATACCATGCCAAGACTAATGTTAACTGATAAGCGGTGGCAAAAGCTACTTCAAGTAATGAAGAGCTCTGGCCGCATTTACAATAAACCAGAACACAGAATGACCTTTGAAGGAATACTTTACCGCCTGAGAACTGGTATCCCTTGGCGAGATTTACCCACAGAGTTTGGTGGCTGGAGTGCCATTTATCGACGCTTCAATTTGTGGTCAAAGAAAGGTCTATTAAATATGTTATTCAATGAGTTAGCAAAACTTGCTGATTATGACTGGGTTTTTGCGGACGGTTCAATTGTTAAAGCCCATCAGCATAGTACAGGTGCTGCGACATCAGATAATGAATGCATAGGTAAGAGCCGAGGTGGTAATTCTACGAAAATCCATTTGGCTGTGGATAGTGGCGGACTTCCTATATATTTCGAGCTATCGGAAGGCCAAAGAAACGACATTACTCGTGCTCAAAGTTTGGTTGACCATTTGCAAGAAATAAATATTTTCGTCAGCGACAAAGGGTACGATAGTGATTCTTTGCGGGAATATATTGAAGCCAAGGGAGGCACTTCAGTCATACCGAAACGCAATTATGGCCAAGATATAGACAAAAACAGTGTCGATTGGTGCCTTTATAAATATAGGCACTTAGTTGAAAATGCATTCGCACGAATTAAACATTATCGTTCAATATCAACTAGGTATGAAAAATTGGCGAGGAATTATGCCAGTATGGTGTCACTGGCATTTTCAATGATGTGGCTACCTATGTATTGCTGAGTGAAATATGTACAGCAAAGATCAACAGGCCCTAGAAGACGCAAATACTTTGAACAGCGAGCGGCGTGATGATAGAACTTCCGCTGTCCCTTTTTGTATTCGGTGTGGTTCTTCTGACCTGCAAGTTAAATCAAAATCAAATAACACTCGATTCGGAAAGCCTATCTCGCGAACCCATAGATCTGTTTGGATGCAATGTAACGACTGTAATCACTTTATGAGCTTCAATCATTGCAATCAAACTAACACACGCCTTATCAAGAATGGCACTTATTGGACGTATCATTCAGCAAGAGCCATCGAGCCGTTCAATATAAAGTGTCCTAAATGTGGTGAATGGGGAGCATGGTAATGATTTCCCGTCAAATGCCACAGACTTTCTCTTCAACAGAGCTAAGTGAGAGAGATATTCCCGCCGCTATAAATAGTGAGTTCGGTTTCGATGTAGAAAACTATTTTTCTACACGAAATTTATAACGATGATTTATTTTCCGCCTTCAATACATATTCCATTTCAGTGTGTGAACAGTGATTCTGGAATCGCTGTTCAAGTTCACCTAATTATCTTCAACACACTGAATTGACGATTCGACGAACTTACCTAAATAGCTGTCAAAGTATCTCCGCCATGCTTTGTTACTCTTGGCCGACATTGAATTTTCATTGCGTCACTAACAAAAGCATTATCATTGGCTTTACTTGACCAAATGTAAGCCTCGCCTGGCTTAAGCGACCCTAGCTTTTCAGGTGTTAATGTTTTTAATCCAATACAAGCCTTTTGAATATGCTTCAGCCAATCTGGAGCATTAAATTTATGCAAAATAATCTGTGAAGACAGCTGAATGAGCTCTACAGGTACTGAAGGAGGATCTTGGCTAGCTATCATCACGCTAGTACCTTTATGTCTCATTTCACGCACGGTTTCAACCAAGCCCTTCACTAAATCAGGACTATCAATGTATTTATGACACTCATCAAAAACAATTAACTTATTGAACGTTTGATCTTGATATTTTGCTTCTGAGAAGATTTGTAAAAGAACTACAAATAATCCTAGAGCTTCATCTTTTTCTATAAATTCATCCCTAATATCAACAACTATCATTCTGCCTGGTCGGATCAATGATGCTACACTTAATTTGTCATCAATATACTGCTCAGCAAAATCGAGTCTCATATCAGCTAAGTCTTTTAACGCATCGGATAAGCTGGAGTTTTGAATGCCATTTCTGATCGCTTCAATAGTCAAATTTCGCCGATTTTTTCGCATTATATTTCCTAATTGACGAATATAAGCAGCTTGATTTCCAACAGCCCCCATTAAGAATTTCCAATGGCCTGCCTGAAGCTCCGAAGAGCAAAACTTCAATGGAAATACCTCAATACCAGGATATTCTTTACGGCGTTCATCAAGTTTATCTTCAGGAGTAAGCAGCACAACATCATCTAATGACGTCGGCTCTGCTCCATAAACCTCTTTGAGCCTTTCTAATTGAAATGCGTCGTCATTTGCGGCAATCATAGATGTAAACTCGGGCTTGTAGTCCTGAGTCTGGCTATAATGGAAAATTACGCTTGCCAGCTCTTTATGCAGAGTATTAATCGCTGGAATTGATTTGGTTGCCATCTCAACTACAGAGCCTAAGGTATAACTTTTACCACCGCCTTGAACTCCAAATAAACTCAAAGTGTGGGTATGATTTAAATCCAGGGCGACTTTACGCCCGTGGACTTCTCCAAGAAGGCCAAACTGCCCTGAATCACCATTGACACCCAATACAATATCGTGAGGTACAATATCCACCTCTCCAACTGGTGGCTCTGGCTCTGGCTCTGGCTCTGGCTCTGGCTCTGGCTCTGGC
>NZ_JACSOE010000187.1:0-3018 GCF_014349115.1 Alteromonas sp. BZK5
GGGAATTTGAAAGGGAACAGCCATTCCTGCATTCCCACGCTTTGCTAGGAAACTTGCCAGCGCCTTCTGAGTGGGCAATTATCTATGCGGATTGGTATTGACATCTGTTGGGCTAGCAATGCACCAGGCCAACCTCCCAATAGGCTTAATATATGCAGTTTTGCTTCTGAAACTCGCCGTTTTTCCTTTTTTGCAGCCGATTTGTCTATGCCGTAAAACAGTATGGTAAGCAAACTTACCGCGCCATAAACGATAGGTACTATAAACGGTAGCCGACCTGACAATGTAAATAACGCAAGTGCACCGGAGAAAATACTCAGTACGATAACGTTACGTTTTCTTTGCGAGGTTGGCTTATTGGCGCGTAAACGTTTTGCTTTGTGATCCTTGAGTAAGCTGATGTTGCAGGCGCGGTGATTACCATTTCTATCCTGCTCAACTTCATAAACAATAATGTCGCCATTAACAGGGCGCCTAGAGCGTTGTTTAAACGCTTTGATATGAGTAAACGCGCGCGTGCCTCCACCGTTAGGTTCTACAAAACCATAACCTTTAGCATCATCCCACTGTTGAATTCTTCCCTGATACTTCACTACCACTCCTTTAAAACCATTATGTAGCGTCTTCATTTTTGCTACTTTATCTGTGCTCTATCACCTAGGCATTATTTCACTTGGCCATAGAGTGTGTTGGCGAGAGTATGCACTCAATAAATGGTGTATTCAATACACTAGCGAACACGCTAAGCCCATATAGTAGGCAGCTCTGAGCGCACATTCTTTTGTCTTACCCTTGAAATTACAAAGCCTTCCCCCACTTATTTGTTATTGAATTTGAACGCTGCTGCCTTTGCTAGACGAAAAACGCAGCGGCGCCCAGCTAAACGGGGAATTAACGTGACAACGATTGTATCTGTACGACGTGGGAATCAAGTGGTTATGGCCGGTGACGGACAGGTATCACTGGGTAACACCGTAATGAAAGGTAATGCGCGCAAAGTGCGCCGTTTATACCACGACAAGATTTTAGCGGGCTTTGCTGGTGGCACGGCCGACGCATTTACGCTGTTTGAGCGCTTTGAAGCAAAGCTTGAAGCCCACCAAGGCCATTTGACCAAAGCGGCGGTAGAGCTTGCCAAAGACTGGCGGACTGACAGGGCGCTTCGCAAACTAGAGGCATTGCTTGCCGTAGCAGACGAAACCGCATCGTTTATCATTACCGGTAACGGTGATGTGGTGCAGCCAGAACAAGATCTTATTGCGATTGGCTCTGGTGGTAACTACGCGCAAGCTGCAGCTACTGCACTACTTGAAAATACAGAGCTAAGCGCGAAAGAAATTGCTGAAAAAGCACTGACCATAGCGGGTGATATTTGCGTATTCACTAACCATAGCCAAACGGTTGATGTACTAGATTACTAAGTAATAGCTGAGTGCTGTTATCGGCTTGCTGTCGCTCGTATGAATTTGAGTACAGCAAGCGCTGTTAGAAAAGGGTTTATTCATGTCTGAAATGACACCAAGAGAAATTGTTCACGAGTTAGACCGACATATTATTGGTCAACAAGATGCCAAGCGCGCTGTATCTATTGCACTTCGAAATCGCTGGCGTCGTATGCAGCTTGAACCTGAGCTGCGCCAAGAAGTTACGCCAAAAAATATTTTGATGATTGGCCCTACGGGTGTGGGTAAAACTGAAATAGCCCGCCGTTTAGCAAAACTTGCTAACGCGCCGTTCATTAAAGTTGAAGCGACTAAGTTCACTGAAGTGGGCTATGTAGGTAAAGAAGTTGAGACCATCATTCGTGATCTTGCTGATATTGCGGTGAAGATGACGAAAGAAAATGAAATGAAAAAGGTGAAATTCCGCGCAGAAGAAGCTGCGGAAGAGCGCATTTTAGACGTTTTGCTGCCTCCACCAGAAGATGCATGGGGTAATAAGGAAAATGTTGAAGATCGCGGTACGCGCCAAGCATTTCGTAAAAAGCTTCGTCAGGGCGACTTAGACGACAAAGAAATTGAAATTGATGTGGCACTTCCGCAGGTGGGCGTAGAAATTATGGCGCCTCCAGGTATGGAAGAAATGACCAATCAGCTTCAGGGCATGTTCCAGAATTTGTCGGGTTCGCAAAAGAAAAAGAAGAAGCTGAAAATTAAAGAAGCGTTCAAACTACTTATTGAAGAAGAGGCTGCACGCCTTGTGAATCAAGAAGATTTGAAAGAAAAAGCCATTGAGTCGGTAGAGCAGCACGGTATTGTGTTTATCGACGAAATTGACAAAATCTGTAAGCGTGAGGGCAACTCGTCGGCCGATGTGTCTCGCGAAGGTGTTCAGCGTGACTTGCTTCCACTTGTGGAAGGTTCAACGGTATCGACAAAACACGGCATGGTTAAAACTGACCATATCTTGTTTATCGCTTCGGGCGCATTCCAAATGAGCAAGCCGTCTGACCTTATTCCAGAGCTTCAGGGTCGTCTTCCAATTCGCGTTGAGCTATCTGCCCTTAAAGTCGGTGACTTCAAGCGCATTCTTACCGAGCCGAATGCGTCATTAACGCACCAGTACATTGCGCTAATGAAGACAGAAGGCGTGGATATTAGTTTCGACGATTCTGGTATTCAGCGTATAGCCGAAGCGGCATGGCAGGTGAATGAGCGCACTGAAAACATTGGTGCCCGCCGTTTGCACACCGTGCTAGAGCGCCTTATGGAAGACATCTCGTTTGACGCCTCTGAAAAGAGCGGTGAGTCATTCGTGATTGATGCTGATTACGTTAACAGCCACCTAGAAACCTTGGTAGATAACGAAGATCTGTCGCGCTTTATCTTGTAATTTAGCGCTAAGTAGAAGTTTCCCCGTTAGTTGATATGTTCAACTAACCCTTCTACATGAACAAGAATTAAAAAGCCGACGTTAAGTCTAATGCCAGTCAGTTAAGCTGACTGGCATTTTTCTTTGTGGGGTATTTAGTCGGTCTTTTCCTCACTACTCTGGGGTAATACCTGTCAGGTCGTTTGT
>NZ_JACSOE010000188.1:0-2974 GCF_014349115.1 Alteromonas sp. BZK5
GGTTGTACGTCCTCAGGAACGACGCGTCAATGAGGTCAGTTTTACACGCTAGAGGTTTTAACAACTCCGTCGTTTTCATAAAGAATGCGATAGGGAAAAATTAAGCAAAATAGCGCAGGGCGGTGCCATCTCATGAGAGTTAATACATCATTAGAAGACCATGTTAAGAAAAACATCGGTGGTACCATAGTTTTTAACAATGGGTGCTGGATAGACCTAACTGAAGAGGATGGCATGTTTTGGGGTATAACCCCGTATGGTGAAACCTGGGGATGTAGCGCTGCAGGTAACGTTGTTAAATCGATAGTCAATTGGATAAGTTACTGGGACAAGCCACGAACAGAATCCGGTACCTTAATTAAGCTCTGCGAAAGTGATTCAACAAAAATAGATAACGCTCAATAAAAAGCCAATTAGTGGTAATTCCTAACACATTAATACTGATGTTTACTACTTTGGAGAAATATATGAAACGTCTACTACTTTCACTGACATGCTTGTGTTCAATTAACCTTGTCGCGGCTGAGGTCGAATATTCATTTATGACACACATGAATAGCGGCCCAGCAGTTGTAAAACTGTCTTATGACCCAGTTAACTTATCTTCTGTTGCGCTCACCTCAGATGGTGAGTTCATGATTGATGATGTTGCACTACCAAGTTCAGAGCTTACATTGACGGATGCGGCAAGCGGCGCTGTGCTCACAAAGTACAAAAACGTGCGTGTGTCGTGGCAGAGAAAACGTTTTGCAGGTACCAGTGGTGAAGAAGTATTCTTGAACGATGTTCATTTAAGTAAAACGTATGCGAACAAAAGTGCAAGACTACATTTAACGCACGAAACACCGACGAATCAGCAAAGCTTGCCTTGGAACGAAGCGCCAACCTTTGCGGCGCTTTATTTTATTGATGCGGATTTCTCAAATGCTTTGAATGGCTATTACGGTTATGAACTGTATAGCGATAGTGTTCCAAGATTGTTGAGTAAATCTCAGCTGAGTTTTTAACCTATCTATCCTATAGGGGCGCTCATTCGCCCCCATTCCAATAGATACGACTTGTCGCCTATTTAAATTTAGGCGTTATGCGACTCTCAACCTTTTAACTAACTCAACTCTTTGATTGAAAGGCAAAGTTGACAGTCAACGAGTAGTTACAAATTACATCAGGCCAGTCGACTTCAAGGTATGTACAGTCATCATTTAGCTTTTAAGTGGCCTATGCGGCCATGAACGTTTTGCCATGTTCGTTGTGGTCAGCTTCATATTTCTAAGTGGCCTGTGCGGCCATGAACTAGTCGCGAATAAAACTGGCGCGGTAACGAATTTTCTAAGTGGTCTGTGCGGCCATGAACACAGATATTTCACGCCAGTTTTTATCCTTGTCTTTCTAAGTGGCCTGTGCGGCCATGAACGTTACGTGATTAAGAAAATACCGTTTATAGGATTTCTAAGTGGCCTGTGCGGCCATGAACCAAGGAGGTGAAAGAGGAAAAATAAACGCCCTTTTCTAAGTGGCCTGTGCGGCCATGAACACCATTTAAGCGGGGTGCTTATCTTTACCGGTTTTCTAAATGGCCTGTGCGGCCATGAACATTATGTCCGGCGAGTTGGTCAACGTTCACCCTTTCTAAGTGGCCTGTGCGGCCATGAACGTTATTACCCTTTTGCGGTACGCCGTTCTTTATTTCTAAGTGGCCTGTGCTGCCATGAACATCGAAGCATACAGAACAAAACTAGAGCATGATTTCTAAGTGGCCTGTGCGGCCATGAACCCTTAGGCGGTATAGTTAACCAACAAACAAGATTTCTAAGTGGCCTGTGCGGCCATGAACTGACAGCAAGCTAGTTGCTAACAGGCCGTAAGTTTCTAAGTGGCCTGTGCGGCCATGAACATTAATAGAGTAATCATTAGCGCCTTGATATTTTTCTAAGTGGCCTGTGCGGCCATGAACAGGCAATGTCTACATTCGCACTAAGGGGAAGTTTTTCTAAGTGGCCTGTGCGGCCATGAACGATTGTTTGCTTGTTTGACCGATGTGCAGATATTTCTAAGTGGCCTGTGCGGCCATGAACTGCGCACCCGTGAAAGCGTAACGTTACAACCATTTCTAAGTGGCCTGTGCGGCCATGAACAATCAAAAAAGAATAATGCAGACTCAGGGATATTTCTAAGTGGCCTGTGCGGCCATGAACTATTAATTACGTCTTTTAATTGCGCAGCAATTTTTCTAAGTGGCCTGTGCGGCCATGAACGCTTGATACGATTAGCATAATGCCGATTGCTATTTCTAAGTGGCCTGTGCGGCCATGAACTGCGGGGTCTTGTCTCTCTATTTCCAACTTTATTTCTAAGTGGCCTGTGCGGCCATGAACAAATACAGAATGGTTAAGCTTGCTTTCGAAATTTTCTAAGTGGCCTGTGCGGCCATGAACACGCTTAATGCGTAGTGAGCGGTTTTCTAATTTTTCTAAGTGGCCTGTGCGGCCATGAACCAGAAGATAAAGGCATTGTGCTGGCTGATGTTTTTCTAAGTGGCCTGTGCGGCCATGAACGTGATTACGTACAAGCTTCACAACCCTGTCCTTTTCTAAGTGGCCTGTGCGGCCATGAACCTTCCAAAGCCTTGGTCTTACGCTGGCGATATTTTCTAAGTGGCCTGTGCGGCCATGAACTACGAACTGGCCGACTTCTTACCTTACGAAAATTTCTAAGTGGCCTGTGCGGCCATGAACTGTAAAAGATATTTTAAAAAGTGATGTGTATAAATGCGTTAGAGTAAATCTTATGAAAATACCAATATTTTCCAGACACCTCTAACGCCTTGTTATTATTGCTTAATTTTAAAGAGCGAAATTTATTGGTTAAAATTTGGGTAAAATAGCCGTTCGGTTCAATCCATAGGTGTTGAATCGATGGTGGGTTGGCAGCTCATCAGTGTTGTCAGCAACACGCTTCCTATCAATGTTTAAAC
>NZ_JACSOE010000189.1:0-2930 GCF_014349115.1 Alteromonas sp. BZK5
ATTGATACCCCACCAAGTAAAACTCATGCATCACAGGGTGCGATAGCCGCATCTAGTGATTGTTTAGTAGTTGCAAATCCTGACGCGTTTTGTGCATCTAATGCGGTTCCTGGCACCATTGCAGATATTCAAATGAATAACAGCACATTCAGAAACGAAGATAATCAAACCAATATCATCGGAATATTGATTAATAAAGTGTCCAGCTTGAGACCCACAAGTCACGAAAAAGACCATATTAGAAAAATAAGAAGCCAATTCCCTGAGTTTTTCTCACCAAGTTTGGTTATGTGTAATTACGTTGCATTCAATACAGAGATACCACAAAAACCAGGGCACTTTGAATGGTATAAGCATCCACAAGCTAAAGAGCAGATGGAAGCTTTTTACAGTTACGTTTCAGATAAAGTACTTGCAGATATTTACGCGGAGGCGAATTAATGAATAGTCCAAAAATGCGTAAAGGAAGAGGAAGAGCTTCTTTACAAGAATTTCTAGAAGAGGAGGTTCCTAAAGCAAAGGTAGAAAACTCCGTTCAAAATGAAGAAAGTGGGGTTAGAAGTCATATAAAACATGACAGCGCGTTTAAGATTAGGTTCGAAACTCTACCTCTTAGAGATGTTAGGTTGAATTATAAAAATAAGCGTCTGATTACCCAGATGGTTAGGTTTATACCCGATGAAATCATAGATGCTTATGATGAAAACGACGGGTTATCGATGGAAGACTTTATTAAGTCGAAAGTTAATGAAATCCCGATTAATAAGATTATTCACCAACACCACGTTGCATCAGGTTTGATAAAAGGCAGTACGCGCGGCGGAAAACATGCAGTTGATAATGACGTCCTAAATTACCCATGTCACGATGATCTATATGATCTAGAAGAAGAGGGTATATTCATAGGAAAAGGCGTTTGCTTTTCGAATATCAATTCGAGCAACGATGAAGTAAATAACCTCATAGAGGCATTTGTTGAAAAGGTAAAGTTAACAGGAGAGTCACTAGCGATAACAGAGGAGCTCACTGAAATACCTGCTGTATTTAAAACAGGTGCGATGCACACGCTTGCATACGGCCACCAGCGTTATTGTTATCTGGTGTACTCACTTGGACTTAATGAACCTTACTACTTCATACTAAAAACGAATAGTGAGCACCAAGACCGAACTATATATCTTGAAAACAATACAAAAACATCTGAAGGAGGTTACGAGCAGCTTCTTTCATTTTATTTTGCCGCGAAGGATACCAATGGCAGCTCCGATGAAATAATGAAAACTCTCTCAATTAAAAGGTCTTACTTCTTCAAAATCAAACCTTTTATCGACGACATCAGGTTGATTAATGTCGTAAAGCAGTATGGCATACATCAATCATTACATCACATTACAGAGCAATATCGAATCGTGAAGCAGGCGCTGACGGCGTTAGAATCTAGTCCCAGCAAAGATAAAATCCTCAAAGCATTTGAGGAAAAAATGAGATATGAAAGTTCTACTGCCGATGAAAGTTCAGAGCAAACTATCGATGTTGAACAACCAAAAAAAGAAACAAAACCGAAGTCTAAAAGCTATTTACCAATAAAAATACCTAAAGACGAGGATAAGGTCCAAAAGTTATTCTTCCAAGATGTTAGAGAATGGTCAGAGTTAGATATTGATGATTTTGATCTGAAATCTGACAAAGGATTAAAGAAATACTTAGCCGCTCTTGTTGATGAACTTTCAGAATAATATCAAAAACTAACGACACCTTTAAAGATCGAGATCGGCGCTTATACCAAGCCGATCTTGACTTTGTGGATCTAAAACGATCTTTTAGATCACCAGCGCTTGATCAAATACAATGCAGATCGTTTAATGAAGGGAATTACAGAGTTCAAGAGAATGAACCATTAGAGATAAGAAGCGCTAGAAAGACAAAACCCGTGAAGTGTTGGCGCACATCACGGGTCTTAGGATGTAACTTTTTGCATTTGGTTACACGTCCAATTTTAGCTGTTTGACCATCACCGTCAATAGCTGATGCGTTTTTTATCAACAAAAATAAAATTGTTGGTAAAAATATGAATAATAAAACCCAGTTCATCTTCATGTCAGAAGGCCTGTTTGAGCACCTGACAGAAACTGAAGCTTACATTTTTTCGTTCGTTGCCTATTTCGCTTGTGATATAAGCAAAGGTCGTACTTTTAAAAGAACAACAGCTAGCTTATGTAAAAACTTGGGTTACTCAAGTAACACAGTAAGGTGTGCAATTGAGTCCCTTATTAAGAAATCTTTCATTGTGAAAGTAACTCCTCCTGCTAGAGAGAGAAAAAACCTCAAGTACAATTACATTGAGGAAGTATCTCATCACCTCAAAATCGGTTCTCACGAATATGCTGTGAAGTTTTCTGATTGGCTATCCATTATGCTAGAACAGTTAAGAAAGGGAACCTCTAAAGAGTTTTATAAATCTAATACTGCCGAAGTGTCATTCTTTAAAGTCTACGTATCGGCGCTACAAGCCCGTTCAAATAAAGAAAATTGGAAACGAAATCAATCCAGGCACTTACATAAAGCTTTAGCGTTACATGGATATCTCTTCAATAGAGGGTACTGGAGCGAAAAGCATTACAATTCATACTTTTCTAGAAGTGTTTCTTTTCTATCTGCTGTATTTCAATGGTCACCTAACACGATAAGGAGACTAATAAACACCTTAAAATCATTAGGACTTATTAAATACAAGATTGATGATCGACGAATTTTGTTTAATAAAGTCTATATGGTTGAAAAGTTACGGCAAGGATATATGAAGTTAGTGAGTCGTTTATCCCCTGTATACAACGAAAATACCTCTCCTCGGTCAGACTCCAAATTAACCACGCCAATGTTGAAAAGGCCAGGGCCAAATGCAAGCCCAGAAGAGCATGCTGTCTTCTTGG
>NZ_JACSOE010000190.1:0-2919 GCF_014349115.1 Alteromonas sp. BZK5
CGCCTAGTATCAATGAATTAAATGCGAGAACCCACTAATGAAACTGATTGACCGCTTAGTAAAAATAAAAACTGTTGATGATATTGATGAACAAATACGTTTAGCCAAACAATACGCAAGGCGCCTAAGGGCAGAAGCTCAAGCTAAATTGTTAATAGGTGAAACATTAATCGTTCAAGGGAAATTAAAAGAAGCTGAGAGCACGCTCAGAAAGCTGCGTATGCGATGCTTTGATATCGAGGATGCAATCGTAGCCGGTAATTATCAACCACAAGCGCTTAACTCCTAACCACCCGCGAGGTACCTATGAAAATTTCTGAGTCATACATCGATGATGCCGTACATGCAGCCATGGCATCATTGAAAAGATCCGGTTGCTACTTTACCACCAGTGATTACGAAGCCTTGAACGATGCAATTACCACATTTGTCCGGGATGAGTGTGGATTTGACGTCACCATAGATACGCATCAGACATCAAAAGAAAGATAGTCTTTCATCGATGAAGTAGGCACTAAACTAAGCATTATATAATGGATGCTATTTAACTCGGGGTACCATAATGGCTAGCGGATGCTCATCGCTAGCAGTAAAATGGCTGACCTATCACATCGAAGTTGTCCAGCTAAGGTTACCAAGTGCTACTTCACAAGGATTTTTTCATGAACCGCCAACTATAGACTTCGTTTAAAGCAACATTATCGGAATATTAATTTTATCATTTTGCAATACTATGTTTAAGTCGTATGCTGGTATCTACAGTATGCGACTTAACCCAAATTTCCCTTATGTGAGCAAGGACTAATCTAACATCATACACGCTCTGAAATCACTAAACTGAATGGCAATGGCGTTGGTGGCCGAGCGGGAACCGTTAATATTGACAACAGACCGAATCAACACTACTTCATCGACTAGCGCGTCATCGATAGCCCCATCCCAAACAACCTTATCTATTGTCGCTTTTACATTACCTCGACTTCGCTGGTCGGTAGGCATGTCTTTGCCCTTACCACCAAAATCAAGCGATAACGCCATTTTAAAGCGGTCATAAGCCTTCAGGCTACTGTCATCGAAGTCAGCAATAACACCACATACATTATCCTTTCCTTTAGGTGTGTACACCTCATACTTCTTGAACACATTAGAACCCACCGGTACATCCACGGGGACTGACATTGGGGTACCAGGGTGGTCATAATCTCGATTTAAATCCGAGACCGTAGACTGCTTTGACAGGCCAAACATTTCATCTAATGCACTGAATAAATCGACAGCTGCGACGGGAGCCGACAAACATGATAATGTTGTGACGGCAAAAAGGAATGGTTTAAAATTCATTATTTTCTCCTAGATAGTTATCATGAAAAAAAGGAAGCGATATCGCACTTCCATATGCCTTGTGATTTGTGTATTAGGCACTCTATACCCCAGAAGTTAATTTCAAAGACATTAACGTTGTTTTCTATCCTCTTTTTATCGTATTAGAAAGTCGTTCAACTAAGCCTGACTCTTTCTTTATTGTGATGAGACCTCCGTACAATGAAAAAAATAAGATCAAAATTACAATTCAATTACTAAGTATAAAAGAGGAAGATAACTTAGATGGAGTCATGGCGCCACTGCTGAAATTCCTAAAAGAGAATGTCGCAAAGGTTCAACAAGCATCCAGAAAAACAAAGTAAGCATCGCAAACATACGCTTGATGTATTCCTAAATATAACCCTTCATATTTAGCTATTGCTTGTATTTTTTTTACTCTGTGTTTTTCGGTTCTTCATGTAACTACTCGAACTAGTTTTGAATTACCATCTGTGATTGAGCAGTGGCCATATCGTCCTCATAATATCGTTTACCTGCACAGTAAGTAGAGAAGCTCTCGTTTAGACTATTGTGTTTGTCTACTTTCTTATTAAAGCCTTCATGACTAGTTGAGTACTCATCAAACACACCGTTTCGTGTCTCTAGCAACTGATTGTAATTATCAATTTGCTCGTTGTACTGGTTAATTTTCTGCTCAGTAATAAGTACATTCGTGTCAGTCTTACTAACCAAATCAGATAGTTCTTTAAGCTGTTTATCATATCCTTCGATAATGCTTGTGAGGGCGTCAAGAGGCTCTTTGAGTTTGATAATGTTGCGCTCGGATTTATCTAAAGCTTTTTGTGTGTTTATGCAGGTAACTAAGTCTTGAACCGACAGGGTGTTGGCGTCATAGGTTTTCGATGTTGCCCCTTTGATACCTGCCCCTAATCGAAATCTATTTTTTGCTGCGACGTCATGACTAAACGAAATTGAAGTCGCTACAGCTATAATAAGTACTAGGTAGGAATATTTCATCGTCTCAATCATCCTTTTGATGGGGAAGCTTCCTTCGCCTAACCATAACGCACCATGGCGATTACCGCAAAGGCGTTAGGCGATTCAATAAAAGGGATGGGCTAGTTATTTTGATACTGTGACTCTATGGCTAGTAGATCTGAACCTTCGATAAAGCGTGCAGAACGGGGAAGCCCAAATTGCGCTGTCAGGAATGCTTCTGGGGTATCTCTTAGCGCATCGCTTATCGGGCCTACGCCTTTTGCAAATATTGTCATCTGATAGCGCGGCGTGTTTGGTTTAACACTCGGTGTGACAACGTACAGCAAATCATCGGTGATAAACCCAGCCAGCTGACCTGCATTTATTGCATCAATAAACTCTGGGTAACCTCGCATTTTTTCTAATTCTGATAGCACCGCTGCCGCTGACTTTGCCACCTTTTCACAGCAGTGATAGGCATCAAACGTGGCATAGCATGATAGCTCTTGCAGCATTGCCTGACGTTCCTGCTTAAACATTACGGCTGCATGTCGATAGAGCTGTCTTAGTAAGTGAGGGTCGTGATTAGACGCCATGTATACGCTTTCGACCCAAGCA
>NZ_JACSOE010000191.1:0-2918 GCF_014349115.1 Alteromonas sp. BZK5
GTATTAGTAGGCTTATAATATTCGCCTTTGTACATCAAAAATAAAACCGCCACATCAGTGCCAGCCTCAGGCTTAAATTCACAAATACAGTTTTGCGTTGGAAGCAGACATGCGTCGCAGCGAACTACTTTACTTCCACGCGCGTGGAATGGACGTTCAGCACGAGATAACTCGTCTAAACGGAGTTGCATAACAGAATTCAAGATAGTACGTCTTTGCCAAAATTTTTATGGATTTTACCATAGTAATTTGTGATAAAAGAGCGTAAATATCTTATCAATTTTTTGATTAAAATTTGGAATGTTTGGGAGTAGATAATGGTGCCGGAGCCGGATGTAAAATACAATCATATACTATTGAATAATATGATGTTTAATTTATAGCTAGTTTGAATATAGCACCTTTTGTAGCACCACTTTTCCGTTGTAGCACCTTTCAAACCTTAAATGAAGGGTGCGCGATATAGTAGACAATTTGTTGAAAAAAATTCATAAATATTTTGGTAAGTTTTTTACCTTGTAAGGACCATAAGCTTCTTATATCTGAAATCATTCTCTAGCTCAGGTTTAGCATCCTTGATTTCTGATAGACAAGTCTTCAATTTGCCTCTTTCAAAAAACGATTTATCGTCCGTTACTTTGTAAAGAAGAGCTAGGCATTCTTCTGGGAATTCAGTCGAATAATTATTTTGAACAATTTTTTTTAAACTCGTAGCCACATATTGCATTGGTTCAAGCCAATCACTAAATAGCTGAACTCCCCTTTCAAAACGTTTTTCAGAGGAAATAATTAGATTTACTAAGCTCTCGGAAACTTCTGAAGACAAATAACTTCTGTCTTTAGGCCACACATGCTCCCAGAACGGTTCTACTCTATTTTCCCAAAACTCAAGTTCATTTGAGTTTCCTTTGAACTGCCTAACATAGGTAAAAATTTTGTTCTTCTTAGTTTGTGGAATCCTATCTATTACGTTTCGAAACTCGCTGCTAGTAAATCCGTCAATTTGATACATGGCAAGATAGACGATAAACCGAACGTAATGATCACCATACCTCCCAAGTAAATTTATGTTTGAAGCCAACTCTAAAAGGCCACCTTTTATTTCTTCTAATAACGGGGGATGTATTCGGGCATTTGATAAAAACATTTGCCAGCACAAAGGTGCAATAGCTGAATTATTTATATCGAGTAATGGAATAAGACAAGAAGATGTCCAGTGACTATCTAACCTGTGTAAAGAAACAAGATTTGAAAACGGTACGACTTTAGCGGCCACCGAAACGTGGTCAGGAAGTTGTAACACACCTTCTAGTATTTCTTTAAACGGTGTCTTCAATCCATCACCATCCTCAACGCCTTCATGGAATATTGATGAAACGATACTACTACTTACTTGGCCTAATGGACTACTAGCCAAACTTAGAGCATCTGCGCCTTCCTCTAATGCAACATTCTTATCACTTTTACTAAATTCTAAAAAACGTTGGCAAAGCTTGGTGAATAAATCGATGTCGAACACAGCGAGTTCAGAGCATCTTCTTATCCAAACGGAAATTGAGTAGAGATTGTCCTGAAAAACATCAGAGGGCAGTCTAAGTAATTCATTACCGAATAGTTTTAAAAACAACTTGATAGTTTTAGGCTTACTCCATGCCTGTATAGCGCCATTCCAACGCGACGCGTCATAGATACCTCGCTTATAAAGGTCATCTAAAGCATAAACAGTATTTAGAGGGTGTTTTTCTGCAACTTGATACCAATTATCTCGGTAAAAGCTATCCGTGATCTCAGTTTCATTCTCGAAATACTGGACAATCTCGTTTCGACCAGTTGGTATTGATGTTTGTTTGATACTTGATACATAACCAGGGTCTTCGGATGTGCTCATCCATGTTGAAAACTCTTCTTCTTCTTGACTACCTAATTTTAAGTAAGAAAACTCCTCTTTAATTCGCTTAGCTGTTTTTGCTGCCTCTTCCCCTAGCTCAACGCCTGATGACTCAAGCTTTGCCAGAAGATACCAAGCCTTAAAATCGTAATGAGCTTTATCGACTTCTAGATTTTTAGAGTTCACTGCGACTGTTCGATCAACGATTAGACTCTCAAGGCGCCTTTGTTCACTAGGAGAGAGAGAGTTGCCCTTTTTAACTATAAGCCTCATAACCTCTCGTTTGGTATCCATTTCCCAAAGCCAGCGACCGTTCTCAGATTCTAGCCAGCTGAGCCATGGAATCTCTGAGTCTCCTTTGTAATTTGCCGCAGCAAATAAAGCGAGTCTTTTGAAAACAACATGTTTTGAAGAAAACCACTCTAATGCTTTACTAAAGGCTTCTCGTTGATTTTGCATGTTTAATTCAAGCCAACTATCTCTTGTAAGTTCAATTAAGATCGTCCAATCATGGAATCCTCTATTTTGAAAATGAGGCTCTATAGAAGGCATATGATATGTTGATTCGTCTAAACCTACTTTCAGAGATATAAAATCTTGAAGCTCTACAGCATCCAACAAAGCCCTCTCAAAGTCCTCCATAAAAAACGGTAAGCAGCTGCTCCACAAATTTCTATCTAACATTTCTAAAGCGTTACGGAAATAATTTTCAGCAATAGTCGTTTCGATACTAAATCTGACTTCTTCTCGAATATTTCGTAGCCCTCCATCACTGACTAGAACCTTCGGAGAAATAATTTCTCTTAACATCAACCGACAAAAATAGTCCTTCCCGAATGCCTTGAATCGTTCTATCCAATCGTAAGATAGACTACGAAACTCATTGAATCGCACCCTATCAGAAATAATAAGATTCCATATTGACCTATAATGCATATTCCGGCCGGATCTGAACAGCGATTCCGGAAATACTTGAACACTCATTCTGGAATTATTTGAACACTGATTCCGGATTTATTTAGTACAGTTT
>NZ_JACSOE010000192.1:0-2872 GCF_014349115.1 Alteromonas sp. BZK5
AAAACCTGCATAAAGCAGGTTTTTTCTCTTTAAGCTAATGACTAAAGCGTGCTTATTGATTTGCACCAGCAACCGCTTCTTTAGCCAATTGCGTAATACTGTAGATTTACAAAAAACTATCATACTTTAACCAATGTAACTCATTGATTCTATTGCTGCGTTATTTTTAGCAAATAGTAAAAGTATCATACTTTTATCAATCATCACTTTTTTTCACTCAATAAATGGAACAAAAAACTGTCATACTTTGTGTATTTCTAGGCGGAAGCTTCCGTCTAAAACATAAATCATCAATACTGAATTAGTTGCATCAGAGGGCAAACGAGACATTTCAGTTCGCGGTGCACGCCTGTTGCCAGATTTATAATTACGCTTACACTCTTCTTGTTTTTCTTCCTCATTTGAGGTATAAAAACAGGAAGAGCAATGCTTTATTCTAGAGGCGACTAAATGAACGACCAACTACACACTGAAGAAAATGCCCTGGATCGGCTATCCCAGCTGGGTATTCCGATGACAGCACTTACAGAGTCTGTATGGCAAGGTTACCTTGCACGGTCTCGTACTACCAGTAATCACCCTCGAATCGCTCGAGGGATCATTATGTGGGCAGAAGTCGTTGCAGTTTTGAGAGAGCAGCTTATATCCCATGGTTGGATTAAAGAGGATAAAGGCAACTACGAACTCTCTGTGAATCAGAAAGCAGGTTTAGCCATTGTCGTTACTACTGGCGATGAAGCAACCGGCATGATCGGAGCGACACCTTCAAATAAGTGCCCCAAGGGTGTGAATACGGCTGAAGCCGTTGAAACTAACAATCAGCTGGATATGTTCAGTGAACTATTGCCTGTAATTGAAGATGTTCAAGGCCTTACAACGTGGGTATTGCTGATGCATTTGGGTACTGATGAGGTGCGCTGCGAGCTCTCACTGCCATCCAGCATATCTAGTGGCAAAATTAATGGCTGGAAAGAACGCATTATTTTACCGAGCATGCCGTTAGATGATGATTCAGTCGAAATTAAAGCACCTGATTTGCCAGATATAGAAGTACCTATCAAGAAGAAGGCATAACATGTTTAACAATACTCGTTTTGCTCTCGCGCGAAAGCGCCGAGGGCTAACAAAGCGGGCATTGGCAAAAGAAGTGGGTGTAACAGATCGGTCGATTACTGCTTATGAGAGCGGTCAAACTGTGCCTGAAAGCCAGACTATTGAAAAGATCGCGAACGCACTTCGTTTTCCGGTCGAATTTTTCTTTGCTGATGACGTAGAAGAGCTGCCGGTTGAGGTGGCGAGCTTTCGTGCGCTTACCAAAATGACTGCCGCCCAAAGAGACATCGCGCTTTCTGCAGGATCTGTTGCGTTACTTTTGAACCAATGGATTGAAAAAAAGTTTGATTTGCCTGCGCCAGATTTTCCAGAGGATTACAGGCTCTCCTCGGATGAAAGGTCAAAAAACGATAAAGGCCAGCAATCGTCTGAAGGAGACCAATACCCAAGCGGGAGCCAAGGCAATGACCCGGAAGCAGCCGCTGAAATGCTCCGCCGCTACTGGGATTTAGGTGAGCTTCCAATCAAAAGCATGATCGCATTGCTTGAAGCTAAGGGTGTGCGTGTCTTCTCACTATCTGTTGATGCCAGAGAAGTTGACGCTTTTTCCATGTGGTACGGTGAAATTCCTTTTGTATTTCTCAACACCAAGAAAACAGCGGAACGTTGCCGTTTTGATGCGGCACATGAACTTGGCCATCTGGTTATGCATCGTCACGGTGCTCCCCAAGGTCAAGAAGCGGAAAAAGAAGCAAATGCCTTCGCGTCGGCCTTTTTGATGCCGCGTAGGAGTGTTTTGGCCAATGCGCCAAGATCGGCGACTTTAAAAAGCCTTATCTCCCATAAAAAGTACTGGAATGTGTCTGCTGCCGCACTTAACTACCGGTTACACTCGCTCAACCTGACAACCGACTGGACCTATCGAACGCTATGCATTGATCTGGCCAAACTAGGGCGGGTTCATGAACCGGAACCTTCACCTTTTGAAACATCGCAAGTGCTTAAGAAGGTATTCGCGAGTCTGCGAGAAGATGGTATTTCCAAAGCTGATGTTGCGAGAGAGTTGCTGATTCAGCCAGAAGAGCTGGATGAGCTAACCTTTGGCTTGATGTTGAACGTCTTGAGCGGGAAATCACACGGTAATATCTCTCAAAATAAGCGACCAAGTTTAAAGCTGGTGACTTAGCCTCAAAAAACCTTACTACTTGGGCGGTAGCTTTCGTCTGTCGCCCAATATCTTAAACCCTTCTGGCAAAGGCTTAAATTTGTCACCATTTTCTGGCCAGCGTTTAGCGCGACTTTGGAATGCTCTAAGAGCCGCAATATCCAAGGTCGCGGCAACCACGAAGTCATTATCCCCTCCCCTCAGTCTGGCAATATCCCGAAGGAAGCTTTCTTTGGCTGGTGATCGAACGCGGCTATCGCCATACTTCCGGTTGTTTACCAATATGGTATAAGCATGAACATCTAGTGCAGCGGATTCGATCAGGGAGGCGAAAGTATCCAGATCCCTGTTCCAACTGAGCACCATAAGGGCATCAACTGCACCTTGGAAACGAATGCGTGCCTTGCTATTTTGCAGTTCTGAGCAAACCATGACACCAAAGTTAACGCCGTTGTGAATATAAATTGGCTTCGGTGATTTTTTAGAAAGATCCCACTCCTTACCAAATTTCACCGTGAGCTCTTTGTCTTCGCCAACGGCTGGCTCAAGCTTGGGTTGCCATATTTTTACAAAGGTTGGATAGCCGAGTCGATTATCTGCCAATACCAAAGCGGCCTCACTCAGAATCTTGTTTCCCTCGCTATGCCGATACTC
>NZ_JACSOE010000193.1:0-2857 GCF_014349115.1 Alteromonas sp. BZK5
AGCTCCAACTTATTGAGTAACTTAATTGACAAAATTAAGCTCACAACAAATATCGCAAACATAAAGTTCTGTTGAGTAGAGGCTAATCCAAACAGCGAACTAGTCATCAAACCAGACAAAATGGTTTTTTTACTGTTTTTTGAGTTTATAGACATAAGTTTCTCCAAAGGTTTTTAAACAAGGGAGACACTTATGACACCCATTAGGAGTCAATAAAGTCTCCCAATGTTTACGGGGTTATTTTGTTAATTTGATTGATGAAGGGCTTTGATTAACTCTGGTAAAGGTAAATCAATGTCATCATCAAGCTCTGCATGCAATAAATCTTCAGCGGCCAAACGTTCATCACTTGGTAGCGATGAAGCATAAGAAAACTGAAAAGAACTACGCAAAGGTTTTGAACGCATAATTTTCATCGAGTGGCACCACGATACAATTGTTCTCGTAGAGAACGGCATCGTTAGCGCTCCTCCATCAAATGCTTTTCGAACATGATCACCAACTTTGATTAGCGACTTAATTAACTCACCATCAAGCGCTGGGTAATGACTTGAAACAATGTCAAATTCCAATTGCGCAGGAGGATAAGGTAGCTCGATAAAGCAAAAACGCGAACGAAGTGCTGCATCAACAACCATAGAGTTGGTGTAATGCATAGAGCCACCTTCACCAACAGTATTGGCTGTAGCAGCAATTTTCGTGAATTTATGAGGTTTGACTAAGCCAATACCTTCAACATACAACTCTTTATAATCACACAAAGGATGCAATGCAGACTGTACCGGACTATCAAACTTATCAATCTCATCAATGATGATAAGACCACCATCACGATAACGCTTTATAATATCGGTGGGTACCTGAACAAGCGTTGTACCTCCATTTTCGCCTCGAGACTCTGTTCTTACGAACAAGGTTTCACCACGAGTATCCAATGAACCACTAATTATACTGACCGGCACACCTAACTTATTTGCCATAAAAAGCAATAACTCAGATTTGCCAGAACCAGTAGGACCATGAAGCCAAAGAGGTTGAACTGCGCGATTCGAAAACCACGATAGGACAACTTCAAAAACATCCATATTCGGTATGTAATTAAGTGGTGCAGGAACCTTTTCCGCAAACTCACCTGTTGCTTTGTAAGTTAACACTTTCAAATCTTGAGGCGCTTTAGGAAAAATTGTGTTAGCAGTTACCGGAGCAACACCAATTTTTGCAGGTTGAACAGCTACAGAAGGTGTCACTGGTAATGGTTGAGCAGTAGTCATGATATATCTCCAAATAAATAATAAAGGGAGACAAACACAACAATCCTTAATAAGGAGGGCGTATGAGTCTCCCTAAAAAGGGGTAAAGTTTTTTATGGGTTAAGTTTCAAAAATGCATTGATAATCTTTGCATTTGCTTCATTTAAAGGTTTGTATGCGATTTTTTTAGCTAATCCCCATCGAGCGTAGGAACTATCTATACCACCGTTTTCGCAATACTTATCGAACAAGTCGCTAGCAAATAGAGCTAATAATGCATGCTCATCTTCACCTTTATCTAATGCTTCATTTTCAACAACTTGAACGCCTCTTATAAAAAGACCGTCCAACAATCTTGAAACTTCATCATCACCCCATTTATATGCGGTAACCATTCCATTTCTTGACTGCAATCCGTCATCGAAAATTGGCATTGTGGATAATGCAATTTGACGTTTATTTGATGACTTTGAATCTAATGCCTTAAATTCATCAAAGTCAGTCACATGAACGATATAATCAGCTTTCTTATCTTTACGAAAATCAGCTAAACCTTTCTTAACACCATCTTCATAGACTTTAGCGTCCATCTTTTTCTCCAAAGTATTGATTAACTGAGGAGAGACGGCACTATCCTGTGAGGATAGAAACGAACATCCTCAGTCAGGGGTATTGTAAAAAGCACTGCACAACGAAAATCAGCAAGCTGATTTCTATGGCAATGCATCCTATTTAGTAGAGATTACCTTCAAAAATGGAGCCCATTTTTTTCGGTAAGGAAGTGGCAACAATTTCAACAAAGTGAAAGTTGCTTTGTTTGATCAAAGTCGTTAAACCTAATTGTTTAATCTTATTGTTCATCGAATAACGAGAACGCTGACGGATTAACACTTGGTTTTTCAACTTAAGTTCAATGTAAGAGTTTTTCATAATAATCACCCGTCCATTTTGCCCAGCTGTGCTAACGACGATGTGTCTTCTCTACCAACAACAATATGGTCTAGGACGGGCACATCGATTGCAGACAACGCTGTTTTGATCTCCCTAGTAAGTCGTATATCTTCAAGACTTGGTTGAGAAAGACCGCTTGGGTGGTTGTGAAACAAGATTACCGCGCCTGCATTTTGCTCCAGGACAGTTTTAATAATTTCACGTGGATAAACTGCAGCTGAGTTAATCGTTCCTTTAAATATTTCAAATCTACCAATTAGACGATGCTGTGTATCAAGACAAATCAATCCAAAAATTTCTTGTTGTTCGTCTTGCATTAGACACTGCAAAAAACTGGTTACGCTTGAAACATCACGGAATGTACGGCCTTTAAAAAACTTACGACGAGAAATCACGTTCGCCATATCTACGATATCTTGCTCAGTTAACGTACCTGTAGCAATGTAAGTTCCAGCAGCTTCACCTGTAGTAAATTTTTTCATCATCATCTCCAAATAATTGTTAAATTCGAGAGACAATGAACCCCTATAGGAGTACAAAAAGTCTCCCGAAAGTGGGGTGGTTAAATTTTAAAAGTTAAACAACTTTGTTTGAAACTCTACATCCAATTCCAATTCAGGTTTGGATTCATAATGTTTCGCACTTAACACGTAGTT
>NZ_JACSOE010000194.1:0-2840 GCF_014349115.1 Alteromonas sp. BZK5
ATTAAAGTGAGCCAGCCTCATAGGGTAAAATCAATGATTGTGGGCCAGGAAGTTCGGATAAAATCGGTTCAGACAGGATAAGAAGTCAGGTCGCTACAGTTAATGAGTTCCTCGCTTCGTCTCCTGTTATAAGCTGTAGTATTACAAGTTGTTTTAAAAGCCACACTGTGCCCATGACAACAACAGCTTCATTTTCTGCTGCGGCTCGTAAATCTTTGTCTCCTGTAAGAAGTGGGCACTGATGATGTTTCGCCAACGCAAGCGCAAAACAATCATTGCGGCTAGGTTTTCGATATTGCTCAACAAGCGCTAAGCTATAACTTACTAACTCACCCTCAAGTTCATCAAGTCTCAAACCCAGCTCAATTAAGTGGTTGTGTTCTTGCTCTAGTTCTTCGTAAAACAAGATATCGGGGATGGAGAAGCTATAAGGAAGTTGGAACATTTGTGGCAGAAGTTCCCCTTCTTCCATATCAATTAGGATGTTTGCGTCACTAATTAGTAATTGCATCAGCCATTCCTAGCTTACGTTCTTTGTGGAATGCTGAAAGTGGCATTTTTAAAAATTCAGCAGCTTTTGATTCTGTGATGTAATCTTCCGCTAACGCTCGATAGACGAGCTGTTTGTAAAGAAATGTTGTTTCTTGAGGGTAGGCCGTGCCTGGTTCTCGTGTACGCCATTTGAGCTTATTGAATTTCATGTAATATTGCTTTTGCAAAGATGATGAAATTACGTTTGCCTGACCCGCACGAACCAAAATGCCCATCATACTAATGCCAAACTCTTGCTTAAGCATAAATAGCTCACGCGGCTCAAGAGCCTGCCGATATGTGCCAAGGTGTTGTTTGATTGCTATCAAAGGTAGTAAAAAGGCACCTGCAAAGTGGTTGCATGCTTTCTCTTCGTCAATAGTATCAGGTAACCGACCGTGCAATACTAAATGACCTAGCTCATGAGCTAGTGTAAACCGCTGTCGATCTCCAGGCTGTGTTGTTGATACAACAATAACTGGTGACTCGTTGATCTGTCCGGCTAATCCATCAAACTTATTACCTATATTGACGTCGGTACAGATAACCATAATGCCTCGAGATTCAAGGCAATCGATCATATCAGGAATAGGGTTAAGACCTAACTGCCACTCTTTCCGCATTTGTTCAGCAATAGATTCAATTGCTTCTTCAGAATCAACTGTCTCGGGTAAATTACCTGGTAGAGTAAATTTACTTATCGGACGGACAGAATCTGGAAAAAGGTCTAGCAATTCAGTCCATAATTCAGCTTGATCTAGAACATCGCCATTTATACGGTCGAGAGTTTTCTGTGGGGTATTAGAACGTTTTCGGTACTCAACATGTCCCAACTCCACTTTTGTTGGTCGAAAAAAGTATTCTGAGCGGACTCCTAAAGTCTTTGCGAGTTTATAAAGCTTCCCTGATGACGGCATTGCTTCGCCATGTTCGTACTTCTTAATAGCATTAGCAGATACACCAATTGCAATGCCCAGAGCGTTCATAGACATACCTGCAGCTTTACGAGCTCGCATCAAACGTTCTGAAAACATAGTCAATCTCCCAAGGGTTTATAAATTTAATTATTTTCACTAAATTATAAACCACGGGTGAGTCGATGTCGATGTTTTAACTAGGCCGCAATTAGTGAACTTGTGCTAGTACCTCTACTAAGACCTACGACTCTATGGATTATCACCATCGGTTACTATCGCTATTTGAGCTAAAGAGAAAAGATATATCTAACTTGGCCAATTGATACTTTATATGACTTTCTGTGGTGCCCCAGTAAAGAAAATTGCTATTCCAGGCAAGGCTGTTCATGCACGGCAGAACATCAGAGTTAACATCCTTTGGTACATAACTTTGAGAAATACGTTTATTACTTTGTCTTAAAAGAAGTAAATCAAGCCAATGCTTCGTTATGAGTGATAGGCCACAATAATCTTAGTATGACTGTGCAGCGTGCTTAATAGAGTACATTTTGATAATGGAATTGATGTTCTAGGTAATTTTTTGTCGATTATCATTAATTCGCAGTTGTGTAATTCAAATTTATGAGGGTGTTTACTAATCCTGAGCTCAGGATTTACTTCTAGGTAATGGTGTAAGGCTTTGATTAGTAATCTTATATTTTTTAATTTTTATGATATTCCTAATTGTTCTACCTTTTTATTTATTTTTTATGCAGATCGCTGTCGTTTTTTCTAATTCCTCCGTGAGCGGCAACTTTGTGTCGCTGATAGTCAATTAATTTGTTACGGAGATTATAATGAGTTTATTAAATGAAGATAAAATTTACGAGCTAGTCGATCTTATAAATGATTCACACTGCGATTTTGCAGAAAGTGTTACAACCCTTTACATCAATCAGGCTTATAATGTTATTGGCTTCCCAAACTTCAAAAGTTTCTGTACTGAAACCTTTCCAAGTATAAGTTACTCAATGCTGTTTGAACACGCAAAAGCAGGTGAGATAGCTTTAAGCTTATCTCTACCTGTTGGTAAGTATTCCAATTCATCACTATTAGCAATGCGTAAACTCAATGTTGATGTCAGGTGTCGAGTATGGCGTAAGGTCTGTAAAAATCTGAAAATAAAATCTGAGCCCTCACCGGAAAGCGTCACAAAGAAATTTGTTGAACAATGTATTAGCGAAACTGTTGATGCCCCCAAAAGTGGGCCAACTAAGGATGTTGACTTCTCTCGGTTGAAAGAAGCGCTAACGATCAAAGATGAAAAAGCAATTGCAAAAATAATATTTACGCTAATTGACGACGAAGAGCTAGTGCAAGCGCTAATTGAAGACCTCGAGAATTGCCTCATAG
>NZ_JACSOE010000195.1:0-2743 GCF_014349115.1 Alteromonas sp. BZK5
TTGTTTCTTTGACGAGAAGAGCGTACCACTTTTAGCAGTTGGCCTCCTCTTCTACACCTTTCCATGAATGTCGCACTTATTATCTGAAATCGGGGTTAACATTAGGCTATTTGAAGCAATTGCATTTGAGGTATGATGAAATATCTTATCTTGTTGGGTTTTCATACACTGCAAACTTTAATAGAGCATTTAAAAAATGGACAGGACAAACCCCTAGTGTTTACCGTGAATCATTAACAAAAAGCGTAGACAAATAAACATGCCAGAAGCCAAAATTTTAGCTTATTTGAAGGAAATAAAGTGGCCAAACGGATTTATTTGCCAGTGCTGTGGCCATGAGCATAGCTATAATTCGTGCTCCTTTGAAATACCCCTGAGTCAAACCAAATGCAGAGGCATGTAAAAAAATGAATAGAAATGAATTATTCTCTACCAATAAGTTTATTCAAGACTTTTGTTCAATTGCTGATTATGTAGGTATGTCAAAAATAGATTTTTCACAGGCAATAGGCTTGCCATTTGAGTGCATTGATGAACCCGAAGGAATTATCTCCTTACACTACATTATAGAGTCTTATAAAGTGCTTTTAAGCTATACAAAAGATGAATTATTAGGTACTCAAGAAAAACCGCTCCCTAGAGGAGCTATTGCTTTAATGATCAAATCTGCATGTGCAGAAAAAACATTATCAAAGGCTTTAAGCGCCATTGATAATGTTAATCGTGTATGCCAAAGCCCTATAGTAGCAAATTTAATCCTTGAAAAGGATATAGTGCGGTGGCAATTTTCTTTTGTAACAAAAAATTCTAACCACTATTTATTCGCTATTACTATGCTTACTTGTATTGCGAATAGAATGTTAAGTATGTTATTGAAAAAAGAGGTTCCTTTGCTCTATATATCCTTTAAAGACGATGAACCAGTGAACCTATGCGATTATCATTTCTTATACAACTGTCCGGTTAAATTCAATCAAAATTATAACGAGCTCGTTTTTGATAAAGCATGGCTAAACAAACCTGTTTTATGTAACTATAAAGATGTGGAAAAACAATTAAGGGTACCATTATCTATAACAAGTCATTCTTTTGACTCTTTGGGGCTTATAAGCCAGATTAAAAACATCATTTCTTTATACCCTAGAAACCAATTTCCAACTCAAAATGAACTTGCATCGGAACTTGGAATATCTATTCGAACCATGCAACGAAAATTAGAGTTAGAAAACTCTAATTACATGGTAATCAAAGATGACTTTAGACACAAAAAAGCCTTGTTTTACCTTGAGCATACAACTAAGAGCCTTGAATGTATGTCAGAACGATGTGGTTTTAGTGAGGTTGCTTCCTTTACCCGTGCTTTCATTCGTTGGCAGGGGTGTACGCCGTCAAAATACAAATCGATACGTAAGCGCCAATTTAAGCGGTGAGGCCAGGGCTAATCAAGCGCTTGCTTGACATTCCACGGCAATAAATCGGTTAGATCCGCGCCCGATTCTCGCTGGGGAAGCTCAGCAAATAGCTTTTCGAAGTAATAATAGGGGTTAATGTCATTGGCACGACAGGTCATCACGATACTGTAAAGTATAGCGCTCGCCTCTGCCCCTTTGACAGTTTTTGAGAACAACCAATTTTTTCGCCCAGTCGTAAACGGACGGATATCACGTTCGGTATGGTTGTTGTCAATACTCAACTGCCCGTCATGTAAGCGATCTTAAATCAGCACTTTACGCAGTTTTGGGCACATTCCAAGGTAATAATGCTTCTAATTTTTCAACTGTCGTGGCATCGGCAATATTATCTAGCACATATTTGATGTAACTGGAGGGTTCAACACCGTTAGCTTTGGCAGTTTCAATGAGCGAGTAACAGGTCGCACTGGCGTGTGCACCTCGCGATGAATCTGCGAACAACCAATTTCGTCGGCCTACGGCGAACGGTCGAATGGCATTTTCCGCTAGGGCATTACTGATATTGACGAAGCCGTAGTCGCAATAAGCAACAAGCGCATCCCACTGATTAAGCATATAGAATATGGCTTTGTAGGTCAGTGAATCTTTCAGTACCTTGGGTAGATTACGCTCAAGCCACGGTTTAAATTCGTTCAGAATAGGCACCGCTAAGGTTTGCCGTGCCTGGTATTTTTCGTCACTGCTCAAGTCAGCAATTTTCCTTTCAATGGCGTACAGCTTTCGGATATAACCAATCGCTACATCGGCTTTAGAGGGCGTGCCTTTTTTGCTATTTTTATGGCTAGGCGTGCCCGCTCGACTGGCTTCAATAAATTTACGCCGTGCGTGGTCCATACAGCCAATACGGGGTAATTGACGCTCGCGACAGACTTTGGCGTAACCCGCATAGCCGTCAACTTGCAAGACACCGTTAAATCCATCGAGTAGACGTGCAGGAACCTGACCGGCGCGTGAAGGGTCATAGTCAAACAGCACTGTCGGTTTATCCGGTGGGCCGCCACGGGTCACCCACATCCATTTATCACTTTGACGACTTTTACCGGCTTCGTCTAAGACTTGAATGCGCGTTTCATCCGCTTGAATATAGTTGCCCTGATTTTGTTGTTCGCGGGCCAGTTTGATTAAGGGGTGAAATACGTCGTTGAGTCGGATAACCCAATTGGCCATGGTATTAGGGGTTCTAGGGATTTTCCCCTCTAAAAAGACATAATCCTCTGTAGACCACACCAATAAATGGCTGCGGAGGTGGGTTACTACTTATAAGTGTGGCA
>NZ_JACSOE010000196.1:0-2679 GCF_014349115.1 Alteromonas sp. BZK5
CTGCTTGTTTCTTTGACGAGAAGAGCGTACCACTTTTAGCAGTTGGCCTCCTCTTCTACACCTTTCCATGAATGTCGCACTTATTATCTGAAATCGGGCTAAAGTTAAACAAGTTTAATTAGCAGTTCCATTTTTGATTTGAAGACAACGTCTCTGGTGAACACGATAAAATTTATACTCTCACCCATTCGCGTGTTTGCAGTAGCTCTTCTAAATGTAATCTACATTAGCGTTGCTCTCGCATCTGGTTCGAACAAGTTAATGAATGAATATGCTGTTGAACTTTTAACAGCTGAAGATGGCTTCGTTTCATCAGAAATCTATTCCATAGTCCAAGACCGCCAAGGCTTCCTTTGGTTTGGCACAGCAGAAAATGGCGTAATGCGCTACGACGGTCGCAACGTTAAGCTCTTTGAGTCGAGCAGTGAAGACGACCAAAGCCTTTCTCATAACGATGCCGGTAACTTAATGTTGGATGCAGAGGGCAATATTTGGGTGGGTACGTGGGGCGGTGGTGTTAACCGATACGACCCTACGACCGGTCAGTATGCGCGCTATTTAAATGTGGCTGATGATGTAAATTCTCTGTCATCAAACCGAATTCAGTCACTTTTCCAAGATAACGCAGGTGATATCTGGCTAGGCTCTTACGACAAAGGGCTTAACCGTTTTCTAGGCAATGGGCAATTTCAGCGAGTTCAAAAAATACCAGGAGATAAAAACAGTCTTTCCCATAATCGCATTTGGGACATTATTGATAACGACGCTGATAGCCTTTGGGTAGCAACCAGCTATGGGATAAATTTACTCGATAAAAAGACGCTAAACGCCAAGCATTTCTTGCCTGAACCCAAAAACAAAACTGCGACAGGCGCAAATGAAATACGCAGCTTACTTCGTACATCTTCTCATCAGCTATTTGTCGCTACGCAAAACGGGCCTTTCTTATTCTTTCCAAGTTCCGGTGTTTTTCTGCCTCAAACGACACGAGAAGGTAAACCACTAAGTCAAGTAAACTCTATGATTGAGGATCATGATGGTCAAATATGGTTCGTTACTACCGAGGGGGTGTATCGACATACCGGAGAGGGGAATTACGTTGAAAAGGTTGACTTTGGTTATGAAAATGGCCTTCGCATAATTTTTGAAGACCATACTAAAACCAAATGGATTACCAGTGAGGTTCATGGAATTTTTAAATTTTCCCCTCGCGGTAAAATTAAACAAATCAATAGTGAATTACTAACAGCACCAAGTGGTATCGCACTTGATAATGTAGATGAAAATGAAGATAAAAGTGGCGATGTGCTCATCGTTACGGCAAATGCCGACGTATTCAAATGGAAAGTGAAAGAAGAGCTTTTGCAAAAAGAATACGGCTCGGTATTTAAAGAGTTTAAAGGTTATAAAGAGCGTGGGGTTATAGAAAGACCTATTATAGTTCCGGATCAAGACGGGTTTCTGTGGGTAGCGCAAGATGACTTTGTGGCCAAAGTTGACCGACGTACTAAAGCAATAAGCCGCATTGGATACTCTAAGACTGACAGTAATTATCGCCAGTTTCGTGAGTTCAGAGCACTTGAACTAGATAATGATGGCAACGTTTGGATTGGTACCTATAAGCACGGTATCTACATTTACAACAAGCATTCCAAGGAATTTAAGCATCTCACAACCGAAGACGGTTTAACGCACCCAGAAATTCATAGCTTATACAAAGACGCCAGCGGAAATATGTGGGTTGGCTCGGGCGGAGGTGTGAATTTGTGGTCAGCTGATAGTGAAAGTTTCGCGAACTTTAGTGGCGCAGAGGGCCAGCAGGGAAGTTTGGTCGATAGCATTGTGGAAGATATTCACCAAACAAATGCTGGAGAAATATGGATAGCTACCCAAAGGGGGTTGTACCAGTATTTTGCAGAGTCTAAATCCTTTAAGCATTTTAGTGAAAAGAATGGGCTGCCCACCACCTTAATAAGAGCTATCGCCGATGGTGAAGACGGCAGGCTGTGGCTTACCACCAATAAAGGTGTTTTTCTTTATAATCCCGACACACAAAATGTTATTAGCTACAACAGTACTACAGATTTGGCAGGCAAAAACTTTTACTCAGGTAGTTTAATTAAAGCGAGTGGAAAAACTTTCTTTACGAGTAGTCAGCGGGGAATAGAGTACTTCAAATATAACCAAGAGCAAACTGACGCCGTTAGCGCAAAAATAGTTCTCACCGATTTTAAAAAGATGGGGGAATCAGTAGAGCTTAATAATCCACTGTCCTATGTCACTGATATCGACCTTTCTTATGAAGACTACTTTTTTTCATTAGATTTTGCACTTTTAGATTTTTCAGACCCTAAGCGCGCCCACTTTGCATACAAGTTAGAAGGGTACGATGAGCAGTGGATTGATATTGGAAATCATACTTCGGTGTCGTTTACCAACTTAAACGGCGGGGACTACAGGTTACTCGTAAAAGCCAAGAAACCAAATGGAGAGTGGGGTGATGATCCCCTCTCGTTGAATTTACATGTGGAAGTAGCACCATGGAAAAGCTGGTGGGCATACACTATCTATGGCTTACTTTTGATACTTATTGAGCCTTCTCCCCAGCTTAACCAATTTTATTGGCTAAGCTGGAAGGCGACCAAACCCAAAATGGAGAAGACTCAATGCAATTCTATA
>NZ_JACSOE010000197.1:0-2620 GCF_014349115.1 Alteromonas sp. BZK5
CGCCATATTCGTCACGATAACAAAGTTCGTCTGCTTTCGAAGCTATTACTTCTGCATAGCCATTTTTAATAAGCCATAAGCTTATATAAATTTCTTTCAGACATGTTAGCAAAAGAGTGCAGTCGCGACGTTCCGATGCTCCTTGAAAAAATTCAGCTAAGTAACTCTCGATTTTTTCATCCAACTCAGCGGGAAACTTTTGAATTATGGTTTTGTCATCAATGTATTCACGATTAAAAGAATTTATAAAATCCGCACTAGATAAAATTTGATTATCAGTTGGCTTGGATTTATCCGACTTCACCTCACTATTCATTTTTTTAAAAAAATTAAACATATTTGATCCTTTAGTTAATTTCTTAGTCTTGGGTCCAGCCTATTAACGTTTTTGAACTAGAAAAATCTTATCTATTCCAGTCACTAATTACCATCCGTTCAATGGGCATTTAAATCCTCTATTCGCTTGTGCCTAATTACGCATTCAAATACATCTCTACCAAGTATAAGAAGAGTGAACCGCAAATTCAGATAATAAGTGCACCACTCATGGTTAAACGGTGATGAGACGATCAACTGCCTGTTGATGGTATTCTAAAGTCGCCAAACTAATAGAAGTATTACCATGAGTTACAAGCAGTTGATCGAAGGACAAAGATACCAGATAGAGGCCTACTTACGCGAGGGTTTCAGTTACCGAGAAATTGGAAAACGCCTGAAAAAGAGTCATAGCACTATCAGTCGCGAAGTTAGGCGGAACAGAATTAGAGGGAGTCATTACCTGCCCGAAGTTGCCCAGGCTAAAGCGTTAAAGCGACGCCATCATGCTGCTAAGTATATGATGCCTGATATTACCGTTACTTTTGTAGAGTTCGGATTGGAGCAAAAGTGGAGTCCAGAGCAAATAGCTGGTGTGGGTGAAATTATCGGCCATAAAGTCAGCCATGAATGTATTTATGGCTATGTTCAACGCGATAAGCTAACAGGTGGCAAACTTTATAAGAACCTGCGACACGGTCGAAGAAAGTACCGTAAAGGCAGTCACGCGAAGCGTGTAATTATTCCAAATCGCATTGGCATAGAGTGTCGCCCCGCTATTGTGAACAAGAAGAAACGGTTCGGCGATTGGGAAGCCGATAAGCGGATTGCCGATATTGAAAAAGCACTGAATGCAAGACCGAGAAAATGCCTAGGCTTTAAGCAGCCCATTGCAGTGTTCAATGAATTACGAAAGGCTGCTTAATTTAGCGAGTGGTGCACTTCGGAGTTGAATTCGCGGTATTACATATTCAGGGGATCTGATGGCGTTGTGCCTATGTCTGCGACTCTTAAACTAGAGTCAATTTTGCCGCAAGCTTCTTTGATTGTATTTGAAGAGGCAGCGCACTGGCCGCAATTCGAACGCCATGAACAGTTTAATTCAATTGTAGTTGATTATCTAAATCTGGATTAGGTATTCAATTCAACCATATTAATGAATGTGCAGACATGACAGGGAATTACTCAATGTCTGCTTTACGTACTCTTCGGAAGTTTAATTAAAAATTTGGACGGCTGCTAATGGCACTCTTCGGAAGTTTAATTAAAAATTTGGACGGCTGCTAATGGCACAAAGCAGAAGTAGGTAGTCAATAATCTGTACTTCAGCGCCTAATATTTAAATGCCTGTTGAGTTATAGTGGAAACTCCAGTCAAAAAAGTCGGGTAAGGGTTACGTAACTCAACGATGAAAGTCGTCGTTCACGCATGATAATGCTTGTTATCATGCGTGAACCTGTTATATTTCAGTCACTTAACTGTTGAGAAACCATCCCTAATTCTTTTTCCCAATCTTTGCGCACCTTTTCAGCACATTTAATAGCAACCTCTCTGGTTTTGCTATTCGCTCTGGTCGGGTTGTCTTTGTACATAAACTTCTTTTTGGTATCACGCCATTTAACTGGATGGTATGCAACAATATAGGTTCTCTCATATACAGACCCATTTTTATGATGTTCAACGGTTCTCACTTCAGATAAACCTGTGATCAGGTCTGACTTTATCGCATCTGCCTTTTTTTGCCGAACCCAGTTTTTATCGGCGCCAATTAACTCTGCGTCGTTATCTCTTTGTTTCTGAGCAGCAACAAGCGAAGCTTCTTTCGAACCATAGTCTTTATCTAAAAAACGACCATATATGTATGTTTCTCCCTTTGACCTGGGAAGCGCAACGCGAAGCGTCCAACCATTTCCAAGCCTCGTTAAGTATTTCATTGCTTCATCGCGCTTCGGCATTGATGTATGACCTATTACTGATGACATCTTAAACATTTAATTGTTAAGTTCGATATAACGTGTTTATCACTTAAATGCATGTTTACACTATTTAATATGTTTATGGTATTCCTTGCAATCTGCAATTTCAATTGAGAGTGTGGTACTTTATTTTAGAAAACATTACATGAGAAAGGATGCCATGAAGAACACTGCCCTAGTCACGATATTTTTACTTCTACTAACCGGGTGTTTCGGCCCAACCACGCTCGATTGCGTATTTCGGTGAATCCGATCGGTCGTTTCGGTTTTATCCGATCACTTTTTCATCTTCTTTTTCGTCCCTGCCAGTTTTACCTTAAGTGATCGGA